>NZ_JAPDDT010000004.1:300000-570264 GCF_025950235.1 Luteolibacter arcticus
GATCCTCGCGCCCGGCATGCTGGGCAAACAGCCCGAGCGCGTGATCCTTCGCCTGATCGACCGCCGCCAGCTTGTAGGCGGACTCGCCGGTCATGCGGTCGCGCTGGTAGCCATAGCGGAGCCGCACCGTTTCCTCATCGTGCGAGTAGAAGAACGACTGCAACGCGCCCATGTCGCTCGGATGCAGCGGACGCAACCGGAAGCGACCGCACGAAAAGCTGATCCACTCGCTCTCCACCTCGCCGCGCGCCCCGCCCGGCATGGTGAAGAATTTCGGCAGCCATCCCCGCGTGCGCGCGCCCTCTAACAGCGACTCGCGGTGATCGGGATGCGCGATTTCCACCAGCCGCGCGACGCGTTCCCGGATGCTGTTCCCGTAAATACTAGCGATGCCGTACTCGGTGACCACGTGATGGACGTCACCCCGGCCGGTGCAGACGCCGCTGCCGGGTTGCAAGCCGGTGACGATGCGCGAGGCCTTGCCATCGTCGGTGAGCGAGGTCAGGACAATGATCGGCCGGCCGTCCTTGCTGCGGCCCGCGCCGCGGATGAAGTCCTGCAAGGCACCGATACCCCCGTAAAATCGATGGCCGCTGGAGTCCCGCACCACCTGGCCGGTCAGGTCGATCTCACGCGCGCCGTTGATCGCGACCATGCGGTCATTGCGCGCGATGCGCAGCGGGTCGTTCACCCAGTCGCTCGGATGCAGTTCGAGGTCGGGATGACCATTGGCGAAGCGATACAGCTTGCGGCTGCCGAGCACGTGGCTGGCGATGATCTTCCCGGGCTTGTAGCTCTTGCGCGAATTGTCCACCGCACCACAGCGGACGAGCTCCATCAGCGCGTCATTGAACATGCCCGAGTGAATGCCAAGCTGGCGGTGCTTCGTGAGCGCGCGAGCGACAGCCTCGGGCGTGTTACCCAGCCCCACCTGAAGTGTGGCGCCATCGTCAATCAACTGCGCGGCATACCGGCCGATGCGCTCCTGGCGTTCATCGAGCTCCGCCACCTCTGCCTCGGGCAGAGGAGCGGCATGCTTCACGAAAAAGTCGATGTCCTTGACCGAGATCAAGCTGTCGCCGCCGGTGCGAGGCATCTTCGGATTCACCTGGGCGATCACGAGGCGGGCGCACTTCACCGCGGCGCGGGTGACATCCACGCTCACGCCGAGCGAGCACTTCCCATTCTCATCCGGCGGCGTGACCTGAACCAATGCCACATCGAGCGGCGTGCGCCCGCTTTGGAAGAGCGCGGGCACTTCCGACATCGCGCAGGGCGTGTAGTCCGCCTGGCCGCGCTCGACCGCCTCGCGCAACGCAGGCGTGAGGAAAAAGGAATTCGTGCGAATGACCTGCTCGTATCGCGGCTCGATCCACGGCGTGGGACCGAGCCCATGGATGTGGACGATTTCGAGGTCCACGAAGCGGTCGGCATGACGCAGCATCGAGGCTACCAGGGCCTGCGGCACCGCGGCCCCGCCACCGATGAAGACGCGGCTGCCCGGGCGCAGCAAGCGCGGCCAATCGCGTTCATCAAGGGGCGTCACGCCGCGACGCTAACATGCCTGGCAACAGAGGCGAAAATTTCCCAAGGAAATTCGCCCAGCGGTGTCATGCTTCATGAACCCGTGATGAAAGCCTTCGCCCTGCTACCGCTCCTTTCGTGTCTCGCCTTCGCCGCCGAGCCGGTGAAAACCAATGCCCAACTGCCGGAGGACCAGATCATCTTTCCCCAGCCGGAGACGGCCGAGGGCGTGAAAATCACCGCGTCCTTGAAAAGCGACACCGTGGTCAGCGAGGTGATCCAGGGAAATTGGATCCGCACCGAGCATCTGCTGACCTATGAGGTCACAAAGGCCGACGCCGGCTTTCCGCACAAGGAGCTGACTTTCGTGTGCCGGGACCAGAACCCCACCCCGGAGTCGGGCATCATGGTCAAGAAAGTGCCGTGGCCTTTCCAGAAAGGCAGCATGACTTTCTCCGTGAGCCGGGACGAGTCAGTCCGCCACACGCCTTACTTCAATATCGCTCGCTACGACGCGATCGAACCGCAGAAATGATCATGAAGACTATTGCCCTGACTACCGCCCTCATCACCGCTGCCAGCGCCGAAACCGCGCTGACGATTTACAACCAGAACCTGGCCGTGGTGCGCGAGTCGGTCCCGCTGGAGCTGAAGGCCGGCGAAAACCCGCTGACCTTCGACCGCGCGACGGCTCAGGTACTTCCAGACTCGGTGGTTCTGCGCGACCCCACGGGCAAGGCCGCCTTCTCGATCCTCGAGCAAAGCTACCGCAATGACCCGGTGAGCAAATGGCTGCTGCTCCAGCACTTCGAGGGTCAGGTGATCGACTTCCGCACCACCTACCCCGATGGCAAGGTCGAGGTGAAGCCCGGCAAGATTGTCCGCTCCGGCTACGTGCCCGGAGGCCAGCCGCAGGAACCCATCATCGAGGTCGAGGGCAAGCTGCGCTTCCAGCTTCCCGGCGAGCCGCTGTTCCCGGCACTCGGCGATGGCTCAATCCTGCGGCCCACGCTGGGCTGGCAGATCCAGAGCGCGGCGGATGCGAAGTTCGATGCCCAGCTCTCCTACCTCAGCAACGGCTTTTCCTGGGAGGCGGACTACAACCTCGTCGCGCCGGAGAAGAGCGACACCGTCACCCTGACCGGCTGGGTGACCGTGAACAACCAGAGCGGCACGGGCTTCAACCAGGCCAGGATCAAACTGGTGGCCGGTGAGGTGAATATCGTCCAACCGAACGTCCCGGTGGATTCCTCGCGCATGGCCATGCGGCTGAAAAGCATGTCCGACGCCGCACCGGCGGTGCAGGAGAAGGCCTTCGATGACTTCCACCTCTACACACTCCAGCGGCCGCTGACGATCCGCGACAAGGAAACGAAGCAGGTCGAGTTCCTCCGCGCACCGGAGGTGAAGGCGATGAAGAAGTATGTCTATGATGCGGCTTCCATGCGCTTTTTCGGCGGCGGTCCGCAGACGCAGCCGATCCAAGGACAGGAATTCCCGAAGGACGTGGCCATCTACTGGGAGTTCAAGAACGAGGAAGCCAATGGCCTCGGTGTGCCCCTGCCCGCGGGCCGGGTTCGCTTCTACCGCTCCGATGACCAGGACGGAAACCTCGAGTTCGTCGGGGAAAACGACATCGACCACACCCCTCGCAACGAGAATGTCTCGGTCTACACCGGCAATGCCTTCGACCTCGTCGGCGAGCGGAAGATCACCAACTTCCAGCGCGACGACCGAGCGGAGTGGATGAAGGAAACCGTCGAGGTCACGGTGAAAAACCGCTCGAAGGAACCCAAGGAAATCGTCGTCCGCGAGCACCTGTGGCGCTGGCTGGAGTGGAAGCTCGAGGATGTCTCGATGGAGTCCGTGAAGAAGGACGCACAGACCATCGAATTCACCGTGAAGCTGGCGCCGGATGAGGAGAAGAAGGTGACCTACACCGCGCACTACACGTGGTGAAAGGCCACTTATCGCCGCAAAAGGCGCGCGGGTTTCGTCCCAACGGGACGGCTCATAACAGCCCGGCACGAAGTGCCGGGTGGGAAGGCGATAGCGACCGCGTCACAACGTGACGCCTCATGCGTCTAACAGCTGCGTTCCCGGCCCGGCTCCAAAACCCATCGAATGGGGCTCTGGGTCGGACAAATGCGGGACCGAAACCGACGCGCGGGAGTTTTGGATAAGACCGCCGCCCCCCGCATGAAGTTTCCCGTTGGGAGACCAATCCCTTGTCTGCATGGCCCGGCACTTCGTGCCGGGCTTCTATAAGTTGTCCCGTTGGGACATAGAGATTCCGCCGCAGCCCCTCTACTTCCGGAAGCAATCCACCGTGTGGTCATTCACCATGCCCACCGCCTGCATGTAGGCATACATCGTGGTGGAGCCCACGAAGTTGAAGCCCGCCTTGCGCAGCGCCTTGCTGAGCGCATCCGACTCCGCCGTCGTCGTGGGAAAATCGCCCATCGCCTTGAAGCGGTTCACCTTCGGCTTGCCGCCGATGAAGCTCCAGATCCACTCCACCGGATCCCCTTCCCGCTCGCGCAGGGCCAGCCAAGACTTGGCGTTCTCGCGCACGGCGAAGATCTTCCCGCGGTGGCGGATGATGCCCGGATCGAGCACCAGCTTGTCCAACTGGCCATCCTTCATCTTTGCCACCTCGTCGGGCTCGAAATTGCGGAAGACCTCGCGGTAGCGCTCGCGCTTCTGGAGCACCGTCCACCACGACAAGCCCGCCTGCGCGCCTTCTAGGCAGATCATCTCAAAAAGGTAGCGCTCCTCCCGCGACGGCACGCCCCACTCGGTGTCGTGGTAGGCGACGTACAGCGGCTTGTCGACGGGAAGCCAAGGGCAGCGGGTCATGGGCGAAGCTTGAATCCGCCTCCAACGACCTCAAGCCAGCATCACGGCAATTTCCCGCCGGCGCCGGGATCGACATCCAGCTTGCGCCCCCGGTGGATGGCGGATCGCTTGGCCGGGCTTGCTCTTGGGCAGCATGCGCGCAACGCGAGGCGGTCGACAAGAGGATCAATTTGAAAGCTTGTCGCCGCCGGATGCGACGGCTTGGTCGCCTGACATCTTTATCGCGGCTGCAGGGCGATGTCGTAGGCTTTGGTCTGCTTGGCCAATGTGAAAACCAAGCTGCCGGGAGCATTGAGATTCCCGTTCAAGAGCAGACGCCCATCCGAATGCCGGATGAAAATGTCGCCTTTGCTTGATACCGCCCATCGAAGATCGGCACTTCGCCCTCCTTTCGCATCAAAACCCACCGCGACGTGATCCGCCTCGAAACGGATGGTCCCGAGCTTCATGTCCGAGGGGAAATCAACATCGCTGAGTTCGGCCGTCTTGCCAATCAACTGGCGCGAGACTTCCTCCCCGTCCCGCTGCACGGGTGGCCGGCTGTAAAAATCGGCGACCAAAGTCTGGATATAGCGAATGGTTGCCTTGTTGCCATCGACGGCGAGAGCAATGGACTTCGAGTCATAGCGCAAGGTGTCGGACCCGGCGATCGGAGCACCGGCATTGATGAGCGCCTCCTTGAGGGTGGATCCTCCGTATTCGCTCTTGAAGTCCATCTCAACCCCTGGAGACGCTGGAATCATGGCGGTGTCTGCGTGCACATTTCCGATAAGCGCAGCTACGATGAGGAATGCTGATCTGGTTTTCATTGCTTTTTAACGAGGTCAATTTTTGGGCGAACGGTCAAGGCGAGGCACGGAGCGCGGCGAAGGCTTCACCTCCAGTTTCGTCACGCGAAATGCCGCCACACGGATAGGGGGAAGGGCGTTGAGCTTGATCGATGGACCGCCGGGGAATTCCCCCATGCTCTCGTGATCCGGGCCATCGGGGATGCGTTGGAATTTCCACTCCCCGGGCCGCAGTTCGCCTTCGAAGGGCATCGCCCTCGCATCCTTCTCGCGCACGGCGGGGGAGTGGAACTCACACTTCAGGCTGATGTTGGACTCCACCACGGTCAGCGTTCCTTCCAGCTCTGCCAGCCGGCGATCATGATAGTCCTCGTTTTTGATCTTGGCGAGTTTGCCCGCACCGGTGGCGACGCGGAAGGGCTGATCCGACAGGCAGACGATGCCGTAGGAAAACCACCGGCCCATCGTTTCGGCGGCAAGCGCGGCTTGCTGGGGATCGGCCTGCTCAATCTTCTCCAGCATGGCATCGGGCAAGGAACCATACCTCACCTCCAGCCGCCATGGGGCCTTCGGATCGTTGCCAAACGGCAGGTCCCCGGGCGGCGCTTCTGCCTTCGCGGCCCCGGCTGCGGCCTGCGGCGATTCGAGGTAGCACCAGATCGGACGATTCTGGTGGTGCGGGACCTGCCAGTCCGTGACCTGCTGCCAGGTATTCGGGCAAAGCGGGAAAGCCAGCCCGGAAGTACGAAACCGATAGTAGCTTTGGTCCAGTGCCGGCTCCAGGGTATCGATGTCGAAGAGCAAGTGGGCGGCATCGCCTTCGCCGGCCTTCCTCACCTCGAGGGTGGTGCCGCCTTGGTCCAGGCTCTTGCGTTCGCCGCCTCGTAGCGGAGTGCCGGCCCGGTTGACGCTCGTGACTTCGCTCGACAAGGGAAGCTGCCAGTGAACGAGCAGGTCCTCGGTGGGCTTGCCCTCGCGGGTCATCATGACCGCTCTCTCGCCCGGTAGTTCGGGATTCCCAGCCCGCCGTTTCAATTCTTCCCCCACTTCCTCCCGGTGACCGGAGCCGAAGATTGCGATGTGGAGGATTTCCTCCGACAGCGCGCGTTCCGCACTGCCTGCCAGTAGGAGGCTGAAAAGGAAGAGAGGAAGCGAGACTCTCGCCGGACGGGATCGGTTCATGGAAGACGAGGTGGGATTGGGTTTCTCTGCCTGGCGATTGGAAGCATCCTTCCATGGACCGAGTGGGTGTTGTGTCAAAAGGAGGTCAAAAGGGGTGCCGGCGGAGCGAGCCTTTCCCTAGTCGGAAATCGTCCGGCTACCAACGAACAAGCGGGCTATCAGGCATTTGTGGGGAGGAACGGAACCGTTTGTCCGCCGGGGGAACGTCGTCGGCCTCCTTCCGCTGGGCCACAATCCCGCCTTGCCGCCCGGGGGAGCGCCTGATTCCATCCGCGCCCCAACCCGCACCAGACCATGGCCAACAAGGACCACACCGACCCCGCCCGCATGGAGAAAATCGTCTCCCTGTGCAAACGCCGCGGCTTCATTTTCCAAGCCGGCGAGCTCTACGGCGGTCTCAATGGATGCTGGGACTACGGTCCGCTTGGCACCGAGCTGAAGCGCAACCTGAAGGAATATTGGTGGCGCAAAACCGTCCAGGAGCGTGACGACGTGCTCGGCATGGACGGAGCGATCCTGACCATGGAGCAGGTCCTCGTTTCCTCCGGCCACGTCGGCGGCTTCAGCGACCCGATGTGCGATTGCTTGCTCTCGAAGGCCCGCCTGCGCGCCGACCAGATCCCGGCGCAGGACGGCACCGCCGTGCATTTTAAAGGCGCCAAGCACGAGGCTTCCGGCTGGTCCAGCGACCGCGGCTTCGCCGTGCTGGTCGCCCCGGGCAAGGACCCGATCGAGTCCCACAAGACCGCACGGAAATTCTACGCCGAGTTCATGCCGGACAAGAAGATCTCGCCGAAGGAACTCGAGCTGATCGAGGACTCCCGCGTGGAGGTCGTCGGCAGCACGTCCTTTAATCCGGACAATGGCAGCCTGCTCACCGAGCCCCGGCAGTTCAACCTGATGCTGCAGACGAACTTCGGCGCGACCGGCGACCAGATCGCCTACCTCCGCCCGGAGACCGCGCAGTCGATCTTCGTGCAATACAAAAACGTGCTCGATTCGAACCGCATCAAGCTGCCCTTCGGCATCGCGCAGGTCGGCAAGTCCTTCCGCAACGAGATCAACCCGCGCAACTACACCTTCCGCAGCCGCGAGTTCGAGCAAATGGAGATCGAGTATTTCTGCCGCCCCGAAGACGGCCTTCGCCTGACCGATGAGTGGCTGGAAGAGCGCCTCAAGTTCTACGCCGAGATCGGCATCCCGCGCGAGAAGCTGCACATCCTGGACATCCCGGATGGCGAGCGTGCCTTCTACTCGCAGAAGACCTACGATATCGAATACGAGTTCCCCTTCGGCGTGCAGGAGCTGGAAGGCGTGGCTTACCGCACCGACTACGACCTCGGCGTCCACCAGAAGGGCTCGGGCAAGCCGCTCGAATACTTCGACGAGGAAACCAAGGAGCGCTTCCTGCCGCACGTCGTCGAGCCGTCCGCCGGTTGCGATCGCACGATTCTCGCGCTGATCTGCGAGGCTTACGACGAGGAGAAGCTCACCGACGACAAGGGCAAGGACGACTCCCGCGAGGTCTTGCGCTTCGTCCCGCGCATGGCCCCGATCAAGGTCGGTATCTTCCCGCTGCTGAAGAAGAACGAAGAGCAGGTTCGCATCGCCAAGGAGATCCAGAAGAAGCTCCAGCCGTGGATGAATGTCTTCTACGACGACGGTGGTGCCGTCGGCCGCCGCTATCGCCGCCAGGATGAAGTCGGCACCCCCTTCTGCATCACGGTCGACTTCGACACACTCGGCGAAAACGGCCCCGAGCTGAAGGACACTGTCACCATCCGCCACCGCGACTCGATGGAGCAGGAACGCATGCCGGTCGATGCGCTGTTGGCGTGGCTGCTCGAGCGGGTCCGCTAAGAGACCAGACGCAAGATTCCAGAAATCAGAAAGGGCGCGGTTCTCCGCGCCCTTTCGTTTAAGTGCCTGAGTCGGAGACGCCGAGGGGGGCTTATAAAGATTTCGTTAGATCCTGTGCACGCTTCCATCGTCGCGAGCGCCAGAGGAGGAGCAGCGACCACGGAATGAGGAACGCGAGCAGGATGATCCATTACGGGAGATTGAGCATCCAGGAGCCGGCCACGGCTTCGTAGTTCATCTCGTTTTGCATCATCTCCAGCAAGGTGGTCGATTGGGTGGGCTCCGGCGCACCGAACGTCTCCTGGGGGCCAACCAGAAATGTCGCGGGAATGGACTCGTGCGGCCAGTAATCGCGATAGATGCGTTCTCCCCGATCGATGTGAAGGGTAGTCTTGGCCCCGGGGTCGCGGGAGATGATGATGCCGCGGACAACGCTATTGATGGCAGATTCATTCCGCTGCATCACCGAGAACTTGTAGCAGGCATCCACCATGCCCAGCAGAGGAACATCGCAATCAGGAGGCCGGCCCGGAAGATGAGAGAGCGGTGGAGCGCGTGCGGCAATTGGCTGTCCCGCTGCTGTGTGTCGGTCGCGGAGCGAAGCCTCGCCACATAGCGGCGCGTCTATAGCCGTCGCACTTTGGCGGCATCAGCCGCATCTGCTCCAAGCCACTCTCCGCCTCCGCGCAAAGGCGAAACCTGCGGCACCCAAGGCAAGGCCCACGGAGGTGGATAGTTCGGGGACCACGTTGAAGGTGAGGTTGGTCCCCCCTGGGAACGAGACCGTGCCTGGGGCACCGAAGGCTCCGACCTTGTAGGACACAAATCGCAGCCCCAGGAGATCTGTCGGCGTGCCGAAGGCTGTGAAAGTGTTGTTCGTCAATGCGGCGAGCGTGATGTCCAGAAACGCGGAAACCGTGCCGCTTTGGAAAAGGGTCACGAGCTGGTTACCGGGCAAAATCGCGCTGATGGTGAAGGCCGCTCCTTCGCCGGTATAGACCGAGCCCTGGCTGATCGTCACCAGTTGCTCGACGCCCGTGAGCGTCGTACTGAAGATCACTTCGAAATCGCTGCTGGCAGCCTGCGGACCCGCCGTGACCACCGTGGTCGCAGCCTGGCTGACGTCGGGCTTGGCAGTGAGTAGCAACCCGAGGATCGCTGCCGTGCGGAATTTCAATTTCATGCGTTGTTGCCGTTCGGGGGGAGTTCTAGTGCGGAAGCATTCCGGCACTTCAGCACCAGCAATAGTCCGCCTGCTAGATAGCGGCTGGCAGCCCCCAAACAAGCAGATTTCATTTGCGCCCCATTGAGGCTACAAAGCAGCGGTCTTGTGGCGCCGGGCGAGCTTCACCATTCCGTCCCCAGCCCATGACGGCCCGCCAGCTCTAGCAAATCCTCGCGCATCGGCCACTCGTCCGGACGCTCGCTGACTTGGTGGCGCTTGCTGGCACCCTTCAGCGTCATGCAGCCCGTGTTGTCGCCGATCTGGCGGACTTTCTCGGACTCCTCTGCCGTGAGGCGAACGTCAGGTAGCGCGGCGAAGTCGTGGATCTGTTCCTCGATGCTTCGCGCGCCTTCGCTAGCTTCCTGAATGAAGGTCGGCACCACGCTTTCCACGGCGGGCTGGCTGAGGTTCCAGATGGAGGCGAATTGGATCAGCGAAAGCCCGTGCTTCTCGGCGATCGGCCTCATCTTCTCGATCTTCGCGAGCCCGTGATCGACCCAGCCCTCGGCACGATAGGAGCGGTGATCGCCGGGCTTGAAGACGTGGCCCTGCTTCATGTCGCCATGGAAAAGCCCACCGTAGTCAGCGACCCGGGTGAGCACCTTGATGCCGTTTTTCTCACAAACCGGCAGCACGTGGCACGATGGCCATGGCTCGAGAGGATTGAGAATGAGCATCATCCAATCGATGTCGGCGCCGCGGCGCTCGATGCAGTCGATCAGGTCGAGCGTGAAGCCATTCGCCGGTCCCGGGGCGAGGCCGATACGCTCGGCGAGCCCCTCGGACTTCAGCGCGCGCAGGCCATCCCACACGGCATCGCTGGTGTAGCCGGTCTCGTCCGGATTGTGCAGCATCAGCAGGTCGAAGCGGTCGGTGCGGCAACGCTCGAGCGACTTCTCGCAGGACTGGCGCAGGTAGTCGCGGAACTTGCCCGGCGCGTGCAGCTCGGTGAACCGCGGATAGCCACGAGCGCCTTGGCGCTGGCCTTCGTAGAAATCGTGGCCGACCATCCCGACGAGGCAGTATTCCTCGCGCGGCTTGTCGGCGAGCGCCTGGCCGAGCAGTTCGTCGGCCTTGCCATTTCCATAGACGTCGGCGGTGACGAAGGTGCGGATGCCATCGTCCCACGCCGTCTGGATGCAGGAGAGGAAACGTTCTTCGGGCAGCGTCTCACCGAAGTGCATGAAGCGGCCGGCGCTCCAGGTGCCGTAGGCTGTCGGGGTCAAATCCATGGGAAATTTCTAAATCGCCAGCCCGCAACGGTCAACCGGCTCTCAAAAACTGCGCGGATTCGCGGCAAGAATGCGAATCCGCGCTCGAAACGTTCAGATCAGGCAAATCAGTCGAGCGACTTCACCCGCAGGTTCTTGTAGAGCGTGGTGCTGCCCGGGTCGTGAGCCTGGATCGCGAAGGTGCCGCCGCCCTTCAGCAGCTTGCTCTTTCCTTCCTCGGGCGTGTAGTTGACCAGTTCCTTGCCGTTGATGGAGACGGTGACCTTCCCCTTCTCGACGCGGATCACGTATTTCATCCAGGTGTTGTCCTCGAAGGGCTCCTTGTTATCGACCACCGCGTAGAGGCCGCCGGACTTGCGCCAGTCGGACTGGGTGTTGTTCACCTGCACCTCGTAGCCCTTGGCCGGCCAACCCTTGTCCTGGAACTCGGTGTGGATGAAGAGCCCGCCGTTCGAGTTCGGCTTGGTCATGATGTCGGCGCGCAGCTCGAAGTTGTCGAACTTCGCCTTGCCGTCCTTGCCCATGTAGAAGGCGTGGGTGCAGTTGCCGTTGGCGACGATGGCACCGTCCTCCACCTTGATGTTGGCGGGTTCGCCGCCGATCTTCCACCCATCGAGCGACTTGCCATCGAAGATGGACACGAATCCCTCCTCCGGCTCGGCGGAAGCGGTGAAAACGAAAGCGGAGGCCACAACGGCCGAAAGTAGTTTTTTGATCATGGGAACGCGTTTCTACGCCACCCCATTCCATCCCCTTTCCGCGCTGACTCAATCCCGGATTTTGGAGAGCGTTGGGCAAATCATTCTAGCGAAGGCCGCCACGGATTCAAAAACGGGAGAAAACCCCGCGGGCTCAAGCTGGCGATGATGCAGCAGTTCCTGACCGGGAGAACCTGATTGATTTGACGGGACGCAAGCTCTAACCTCATCCCATGTCCGAGCAAGATATCCAGACGCTGGAGAGCCAGTTTCCCGCCATTTCGGGACGGGCCTTTGCCGCGGCCCGGCAGCGGGTTTTGGCGTCCGGGCAGAGCGTGCTACAGACGGAGGGCAGCCGACTGGTCCGCGAGTACCCGGACGGGCGGAAGGAAGTGGTGAAACACATTGAGCCGCCCATCTTGGTGAAATCTGGCACGATCCTTACCATCCCGTGAGCGGGGAGACGCCGCGGATGCGCATGTTCGCCGGGCCGAACGGGTCCGGAAAAAGCGTCCTGAAGTCCTCAGAGCAGGAAAGGGTCGGGAAGCGCATTTTAACAACCGAGTAGCCTGAGATGGCCGAGAGAGGTAGAAGGGAAACATGCCTAGGAGCCTGCTCCATGAGTATCCCGGCGCCTGTTAGTAAGCTAGTGGTGTCATTCGGGAAGCAGGTTTCAGATGTCCGGATGATGAAGACGCTGGAGGCGTTGTTGAAATGCGCGTCCTGACCCCATCCATGACCCCATCCATCGGAATTTCGAGCGCCCCCCGCAAAAAGTCGGGCCAAACTCAAAAACATCCTCAGAATCGGGAATCGGACCATTGGAGGGTTTGGGTCGGGCCCAGACCCAATTGTGATAAGACCGAAGAAAGTGTCAGAAGCTTCTCAATGCTTGCGGAGGAATACGGCATTCGGAATACGAGGAACTGATCGGGACGCTCATATTTGTTGAGCGCTCGAGGAAGTGCCGCAAACCCGCATCCTCCCTCCAACTCTGTCGGATAGCCAATGTCGAAGACGTATCCCACCATGTCGGCTGGATTCCAGCAGATGGACGTGGCCCCCGAGGCCACCCCTACCAGCCTCAGTGACTCGCTCCACCAAAAGTGCGTTCCCCATTCCAGATTTTCCAGAACGGGTGTGGGAACACTCTTCAGAGCTGAACCATCCTCAGGCAAGGAAAGCGTGAGCGAAGAATCGGTGTCGCTTTTCCTCATATTGCCCCAGCCAATGATGGGCCTGCTGAAAATTTGTTCCGCCACCTGTTTCAGAGAATTTGGACGTAAATCAGGCCCGGAGCTACTCTTCTCTGAGGCCTCCAGGTGGCTCCGGCGGCAGGGATCGAACCTTCGACGAATCCCCCGCCACCTTGTTCGGCTCTGGATGCCTCATAGAATAGTCCTCCGAACCGCGAACGGGGGTCGTTAGATTCAGATTGGTCGCTAATGAGCGGTTCGGAGCGACGACTTGTCCGGCTTCTTCGTCGTGCATCTCGCTGGTGGGGAACATGAGGTCCAATCCGTATTCAATGCAATTGGCCAGCGATGCGTCATTGGGCGCAACCGTGTCCGCATACAATTCGAGCCAGAATCTCTCGGAGCTGTCGGCAGGGCCATGCGTGATCTCCAAAACAATTCCCGATGCAACGGGGCGAAGTCGCAAGCAGTCGTGACTCTTTCTGACCACCACCGCTTCCTCTTCACGCGCTGTCAGTTGCCCGCGCGCGGCCACCAAAGCTTCAAAGAGAACGGTGGCGTTCACATAGTTCATGAGGTGGATTTTCGTGCCGAACGGTATCTTGGGCGTGTTAGTCACGATGTCCCACACTAATCCAAAGGAAAAGGCCTCGGAGCTGTTCTGCTCTGAGGCCTTTATGTTGGCTCCGGCGCTAGGGATCGAACCTAGGACCTAGTGGTTAACAGCCACCCGCTCTACCGCTGAGCTACGCCGGATTTAGGGAACCACCCCGGGGACCGGGGCGGGCGGAAGATGGAACTACGGGCAACAAACTGGCAAGGGAAAAATCGAAGCTTTCTGCGTCAAATTCACTCGCGGCCGTAGCGCTCGCGGAACTGGCGTAGCAGGTCATCGATGCGGTCGCCACCGGTGGCTGCGACGGGTTCTTCGACGGGCTTCGGCTCGGAGACGATCTCTGCATCAAGCTCGTGTTTCGGTGCAGGCGCCGCTTCCGCGAAGGGTGAGACGGAAAACCGGGCTGGCGGCTCGAGCACCACCGGCGCTTCATCCGGGTCAACCTCCACGGGCTTCTCAACGACCGGCGGGACCACGGGTGTCGCTTCCGCGAACGCGGCCGGTTCGCTCACAGGCACCGGAGCTTCAGGGGCGGCGGAGACCGGGGCTGGAGTCGGTGCCGGGGCAGGCACCGGAGCTGGCGTTGGCGCGGGAGCAGGTGCCGGCACTTCCGGCGCGAAAGTGGCCGCAGCGGTAGCCGCGGCGGGGACGGCGGCGGCAACGGGAATTGCCGCAGGAACCGGCGCGGAAACCTCCACGGGTTCCGCCTCCTCATCGAGTTCCGCCACCTTGCGCAGCACCCGGCGGGCATAAAACTCCGCCGGGAAAAGTCCAAGCCGGTGACGGAGCGCGCCAGCGCGACCGGGCGTGCGGGCTTCCAGCAAGGAAGCCAGCGCCTGCTCGTCGAGCGGCTCGAGCCGCACTTCCACTTCACCCAGACGATCCTGCAAGCCGCCGCTGAGCGCAGGCTCGAAGGCGCTTTGCCAGATATCGTCGTTGAGAGAGACAATCGCATCCACGCGCGGGGCTTCCTGGCGGACGCTTGCCAAGAAGCTGGCGAACCGCAGCGCAGCGGAGCGGTCGGCATGCAGGCCTTCCAGATCATCGGCGACGATCACGACCCGGCCAATCAGCGAGAGCATCGCCAGCAGCGCGGCGAAACGTTCCACGCCGGCCTCGGAGGTCGCCGACTGAATGATCATACCGGTGCGGCCCGGATGTTCAGGGATCGCCACCGCAAAGCGGAACAGCGAGGCGAGCCAGAAGGACGATTCGTTGAGCGACGTGCCGGTGCGGCGGCTCAGCTCCAAAGCCAGCCGCGGGCCGAGGACTTCGAAGTTCTCCTTGGTCCAATGCGCCGTGACGGCCTGCGAGTGATGGAAGTCGAAGGTTTCCACTGGACGCTGGCGCAGGGCGGTCAGGGCGGCCTCCCGGTCTTGGCACGGGACCTCGCCGGAGGTCACCAGCGGTTGCAGGGCCATTGAGAATAGCCGGCGTGCCTGGAGATCGAGGGAAGTCAGTCCACCACCGGCTGGCAGCGGGCGGGTCAGCCGGCGCAGCGCGGCCTCGATCGCCCCGCCGGCGTCGATGCGCGAGCCATCGAGCGGGTGAATCGGGATGAACTCGTGGGTCGTGCCGAGCCGCTGCTGGATATAAGAGAGCAGATGGGATTTCCCGAAGCCCGCCCGGGGGGCACGCAATAGAATACCGCGGCCCGGGGCATCGACCGGGGACTTGAGCACCCGCTCCATGCGGGCGGTGGGGGCCGCATTCACCCCGGGGGCATGAGGGGCGCAGGCCTGGCCGAGGACATCGAAAAACGGCTGGACGGTGAGTTGCTCTACCATGGAGGGGTCAGGATGGCCGGATGTTGGTGTGCGAGACAGTCGGTCACAAGGAAAGAAAGGGGTTGCCGTGCCATCCGTGAGCACCTCTCGTGCCCCCTCCTCGACGATCTCCGGCCAACCCAGGAAATCAGGCACCTCCCTCCCGAAAACTTCCCACGGATTTCCGATTGACACCCCTTGCCACGATCCCTAGTTTGCGCGCCCCTTCGCCGCGAGACATCACCCGTCACGCCGCTGATTGGGCACTTTTCAGTTCCATCCAATGAAGACGTTTTCCGCCAAGCCGACCGACATCGAGCGCAAGTGGCATGTGATCGATGCCAAGGACAAAATCCTGGGCCAGGTGGCCGTGGAGGCCGCCCGACTCCTGCGTGGCAAGCACAAGCCGATTTTCACCCCGCACATCGACACCGGTGACTTCGTCATCGTGATCAATGCGGACCAAGTGGCGCTCTCGGGCACCAAGGAAAACGACAAGATCTACACCCGCTTCACCGGCTACGTCGGCGGCAAGAAGGTGGAAACCCCTCGCCTGCTGCGCAAGCGCCGCCCGGTGTTGCTCGTCGAGAACGCCGTCTGGGGCATGATCCCGAAGAACCGCCTCGGCCGCGCCCAATTCGGCAAGCTGAAGGTTTACGCCGGTGCCGAGCACCCGCACGAAGCCCAGCAGCCGCAGGCCTACGAAATCGCCTGAACCCCTTTGACCTCTTTTTGAAATGAGCGAAGCCAAGAACCTCAGCGCCACCGGCCGTCGTAAGAACGCCGTTGCCCGCGTCCGCCTCACCGAAGGCAGCGGCCAAATCGTCATCAACGGCCGTTCCTTCGAGGAATACCTGCCGACGCTGCCACTGCAGAACACCGTGCTGGCCCCATTCCAGCATGCCAACCTGCTGAATAAATTCGACGTGGTCGTCTCCGCTGCTGGCGGCGGCACCCACGGCCAAGCCGGCGCCATCCGCCTCGCGGTGGCCCGCGCCCTGACAATCTTCGACGCCGAGCTGCGCAAGGTGATCAAGCCGCACGGCATGCTGCGCCGCGACCCGCGCATGAAGGAACGCAAGAAGCCCGGCCGCCCCGGTGCCCGCAAGCGCTTCCAGTTCTCCAAGCGCTAATCGCTTCCGATTTCAAAAAAGCCGCATTCCGAGAGGGATGCGGCTTTTTTATTGTGGTCCGCACACTCCGTGTGCGGCAGCGGGAAGAAAGGGGACCTCCGATCACCTAGAGCTGCTTCGATGCCGCACACGGAGTGTGAGGACCACTCCGTCATGGACCTCCCCCGCATGCCTCCCCTATATCCCGAGCATGCGCAAAATCCTCATCTCCCTGCTGCTCGCGCTGCCCCTTGCCGCCGCAGACCTTGAATTCAAGGAAGCCTTCGCCGAGCCGGCCACGCGCGAAGCCGCCCTCACCCGCCTGGTGCCTCAGACTCGCGAGTGGTTCTTCTATCAGGCGCTGAACCACCAACTCGCCGGCCGGGCCGATGATTTCCGCCGGACCATGGATGCATGGCGGGCCGCGTCGAACCGCAAGGACAGTCCGGTCGACGACGACGGCTTCCAAACCCTCGAAACCCGCGAGCTGCTGCAGCGCTATGAAACGGCACCACAAAAGAACATCGACTCCCTCGTCCGCCTCCTCGACCTGAAGTTCGACGACGCGCGCCCGGACGCCCGTGCCGACGAAAAGCTGCCCGACCGGCTCGACCCCTCGCTGATCTCCACCCAGGCTTTCGAGGCTGCTGCCAACAGCCGCTCCAATGACCAAGGCTATCGCGGATTTTCCGAAGAGCGCCTGATCGCGGAACTCGACCGGCTCGATGCCTTCGACGAGGCCAAGCTCCGCTACTTCCACGACAAGCTTAGCCGCGCCGATCATCCGGCGGTGGTGCCTCTGATCGTGAAAGTGCTGTCGCTGGAACGCCCTCCCGCATTCGGCTCTGCGAAAATCCACGGGCTGCTGAGCCGCGGCCAGCTCGATAGCCTCCTGATCGCCATCCCCGCCCTCCAGGCCGACGAAGACTTTGCCACGCGATATCTGGTCACGCTGCTGCCGGGCAGCGAAACCGACTTCACGCTCGATCGTGCCGCGCACGCCGCCCACCTCACCGCTTGCCGCGATTTCCTCAAGAGTGCGCCGCCCGCGCTCAACTCGCTCAAAGCCCACGTCCTGTTCCATCACCTGCGGCTCCAGCGTGAACTCGGCCAGCACCCGCTCGAGGACTTCCTCGCCTACCTGCGGCTGCCCCGCTCCGGGCACCCGATTCTCAAGAACGCCGAGAGCTTCGCCTCCAATCCCCGGGTCGCAACCGGCCTTGAGTTCATCTCCGCCACCGCATGCCCGCCCATCGGCGACGACCGCGAGCTGATCGAAGCCTACCTCCAGCACTTCCTCGCCACCGCGGAAACGCCGGATGCGTTCAAGGACCTGATCGAGGAGAAGGCGCTCCGTCGCCTTCACGCCCGCGCCAAGTTGCTCGCCGGAGCCGATCCCGTCCGCTGGGGCGCGGAGCAGAATCCCGCCGAGGTGCAGGCCCTGCAAAAGGAGACCCGCATCGCCTTCGCTCCCGGCCAACCCATCACATTGCCGGCCGAGGCACCGGTGAAGCTCGCTCTCGACCTGAAGCTCACGCCGGAGCTGCTCGTCCGCATCTTCGAACTCGATCTGCCGGCGTGGATCGAACGCGAGAATAGCGAGCCGCCGGTCGATCTCGATCTCGATGGCCTGGTTCCCCATCACGAGAAGCGTCTTGTGTTCCAACAGCCATCGCTGGTTCTCCATCGCGAACTACTAGACCTGCCGGAGTTGGCGGGACCCGGGGCATGGATTGTCGAATGCGTCTCGCGCGGCGTCTCGTCCCGGGCGCTCGTACGGAAAGGCCGGCTTATCCCCTTCGTCGAGCGCCAGGCCCGCGGGCAAAGCGTGCGGATCTTCAATGAGGATGGCGCCCTGCTCAAGGACGCCACGGTTTCGCTCGGCAGCGAAACCTTCACCGCTGGCGAGGACGGCCGGATCCTGATTCCCGACCGCACCGACGCCGCCCGGCACAGCGGACTGGTCCGCCGCGGCAAGCTTGCCGTGCCGCTGTCGCTCGCGCCGCGGCGCGAGGAGATCGCGTTCCAGACGCGCTTCCATCTCGATCGCGAGCAACTCCTCGCCGATCGCCAGGCGAACCTGTTCCTGCGCCTGCAACTGACCAGCCACGGCCACGAACTGCCGCTGGAATGGATCGAGAAGCCATCGCTCACCTTGGTCGCCACGCTCAGCGGCGGCATCACCACCGAGCGGGTCATTGGCGGCGATCTCAAGCTCGCGCCGAAGATGTTCGTGCCCTTCCAAGTGCCCGCGGATGCGCTTTCGCTGAAGCTTCGCCTCACCGGCACCGTCACCCCGCGCGATGGCGCGGACCCGGTTTCGCTCACCTCCGAGCAGAGCTACGCGATGAATGGCATCCTCGCCACCGGACGCATCGGTGCCGCGTTTTTCACGCGGGACAGTGACGGCCACCGCATCGAACTGCACGGTCGCAACGGTGAGCCGCTGGCCTCGCGACCGCTGACCATGGAGTTCAAGCACCGCGACCAGGTCGAAACGATCAAGCTCTCCCTGCGGAGCGATGACCGCGGCCGGGTTGCTCTTGGCAAGCTCGTCGATATCGCCGAAGTCCGCGTGACCGGCTCCGACATCGCACCGGCCGGCTATTTCCCGGACGAGGACGGCGGCTGGATCGACTTGCCGGACCATTTCCACCTGGCCACCCGCGAGGAAATCCGCCTGCCGCTGGTGCGCTTCATGGCCGCGCCAGAACACGCCCGGGTGCGTTTGCTAGAAAAGCGCGACGGCGTCGTGCTGCGCGACCACTTCGACAAGCTCGCGGTGGAGAACCGCCGCCTCGTCGTCCGCGGACTGCCGGCTGGCAATTTCATGCTGATGCTGGACGGCCACGAGATCACCCTGCGGGTTTCCGGCGGCATCGAGCGCGATGGGCTGCTGGTCTCCCCCACCCGCCTCTTGCCGCGATACTTGCCCTCGCAGCCCTTCATTGCCGCGGCGACGGAGGAAGCCGGCTCGCTCGTCGTGCGCATCGAGGGTGCGACGCCCGGCACCCGGGTCTCGCTGCTTGGCAGCCGTTTCCTTCACTCGTGGGATGCCGGCGAGGCCCTGCAACCGTTCACTCCGCCACAGTCCGACGTGCTCATCCCCGGCTTCACCGGCTTCGCCTTCCAAGAGGACAGCCGGATCGGCGATGAGATGCGCTACATTCTCGATCGTCGTGCCGCGAAGGCCTTCCCCGGCTCGATGCTGCCGCGGCCGGGCTTGCTAGTGAACCGCTGGAGCGAGGACGATCTGGTTCAGACGCGACAAGACCCGCAACGAGGAGGCGGAGGGCGAGGCACCGGAAGCGGTTCAGGCAAACGCGGTATGGGCACACCCGCTCCTGCTCCCAGCTCAAGGCATACCGGAGAGGACGGTGGACCAACCATCGACTTCCTCGCCGCGCCATCGATACTGCGCTATGACCTTGAGGTCGGTGCCAACGGCACCGTGCAAGTGCCCGCGGCGGACTTCGCGGGCTGCCAGGTCATCGACATCGTCGCCGCCGACTCTGCCGGGCGGCATCACCTCATCGTGCCACTGAAGGCCACGGACACGCCGCTGCGCGATCGCCGGCTCGCCCGGCCGCTGGATGCGCAGAAACATCACGTCGGCACACGCCGCGCCGCCGCCTTGGCCAAGGGCGCGGAGGCGAGCATCGAGAGCGTGATCGATGCCGATTGGCGCGCCTTCACCACCTTGACGGAAGCCCACCAGTTCCTCTTCGGCGCGAGCGGCGATGCGCGGCTCAATGACTTCCTGCCGCTGCTCGATTGGCCATCGCTGGATGAAAAACAGAAACTCGCCTTCCTCTCCGAGCACGCCTGCCACGAGCTGCACCTCTTCCTCGCAAGGAAGGACGGCGACTTCTTCAACAAGCACGTGAAGCCGATGCTCGCCGAGAAGCGCGAGCCAACCGTGATCGATGACATCCTGCTCGGCCGCGACCTCGCCAAGCACCTGCGCCCGTATGCATGGCAACGCCTCAATGCCGCCGAGAAGGCCCTGCTTTCCCAAGCCATGCCGGAGATCCGCGAGCGCATAGCCGCGGAGCTGAAGCAACGCTGGGAACTCGAAGCCCCGACGCCAGAGCAGGAGACGATGCTCTTCACCCAAACGCTGCGCGGCACGGATCTGGCGACGGAAGATTCGCTGGGGCTGGCGCGGAACCAGTGGAACGACAGCGGAGCGGTCGCGGAAAGCGTCGGCGCAGGCTATCAGATCGAGAAGCTCCGGAACATCATCATCCCCCAGATCGACTTCGAGAACACCAGCGTGGAGGAAGCCATCGATTTCCTCCGCGTGCGGGCCTCCGAGTTGGATACGTCGGAGCTCGACGCGTCGAAGAAGGGTATCA
Organism: Luteolibacter arcticus; assembly: GCF_025950235.1. Taxonomy (NCBI): domain Bacteria; kingdom Pseudomonadati; phylum Verrucomicrobiota; class Verrucomicrobiia; order Verrucomicrobiales; family Verrucomicrobiaceae; genus Neoluteolibacter; species Neoluteolibacter arcticus. Next base: position 320,417 of record NZ_JAPDDT010000004.1, read on the forward strand.
GCTTTGTGATCCGGAAGCCTAGGGTTAGCGCCGCTGATCCCGGGCTCGATCCCGACATGGCGGAAGGTTTGGGGGTTGCCGCAGACCCCGGGGCCCTGCGCATCGACCAACTGCAGCTCCGCAACGTCCCCCTCTCCGAGGCTCTCCGTTACATCTGCGAGAAGACGAAGCTCCGCTACAAGGTGGACGACTACGCGGTCACCTTGGTACCGGCGACTGAGACCGGTGAAGACCTCATGAATCGCACCTTCAATGTCCCGCCGGACTTCCTCTCTCGCCTCGGAAGCGGTAGCAATGACGGTCCTGCCGATGATCCGTTCGCCTCAGACGGCGGCTCCACTGGCAATATAAAGAGTCGCCGGACTATCAGCGATGCTCTCAAGGAGGTCGGCATCGTCGACGCACCCGGATCCTCTGCCACGCTTACCGGCAGCAAACTGATCGTGCGCAATACGCCGACAAACCTCGACATGATCGAGGCACTCACCCAGTCGCTTTCCGCGGGAGGCGGACAAGGAGGTGGCGAAGGTGAAGATTTATTTGCCGGATCTCCACCCGAGCTTCCCAACTCGATCATCCCCCGTCTCGGTCGCCCCTCGTGGAGTTCCGAGCGCGATCAGACGCGCCTGTGGTTTGAGTCGAACTACTACAAACATCGTATCCGCACGGACCAAACGTTCATCCCGCTCAACCGCTTCTGGCTCGATCTCGCGGCGTGGGATGGCAAGGGCCCCTTCCTTTCCCCGCACTTCAATGCCTGCACCACCAACGCGAACGAGGCGCTGTTCTGCCTGGCGATGCTCGACCTGCCCTTCAAGGCCGACCGGCCGGAGACCAAGGTGGACGGCTCCACCCTGCGCGTGAAGGCGCGCGAACCGATGCTGCTCTTCTACAAGGATACTCGCGAGACCTTGAAGGTTGCGCCTGATGCACCAGTCCTCGTGCGCCAGACCTTCCACCGCCTCGATGATCGGTTCCGGACCGTGGAAGGACGCAAGATCGAGAACAGCATCACCGGCGACTTCATTGCCGGCGTGCCGTACGGTGCATCGCTGGTCGTGACCAATCCGGACGGCGTCGGTCGCCGCGTGGATGTGCTTTCGCAGATCCCCGCCGGGGCGATCCCGCTCGATGGCCAGCCCTCAACGCTGTCCTCCACACACGAACTCCAACCCTACGGCGTGTTGAACCTCCGGCTCGCCTTCTACTTCCCCGCGCCGGGCGAGTTCGCGATGTATCCGCTGCAAGTCTCCGAGAGCGACACGGTGCTCGCTCGCACCGCCACGCGGGCACTGCGCGTGACCGCCGAAGCCCCGCCCGTCGACGCGAATTCCTGGCCCGCGCTCGCCCGCGACGGATCGGACGAGGCGGTGATCGAGCGGCTCAAGACGGCGAACCTGAAATCGATCGACCTGCGGCTGATCCGCTGGCGTTTGCGCGGCGCGGACTTCTTCCGCAAGGTCACTCCGATCCTGCGCGAGCGGCTGTTTTACTCTGCGGACGTGGCTTCGTTCGGCTTTGTCCACGACTCATTGCCAGCCATCCGGGACTATCTGGAAAACACCATGGCGGTGCACGAAATAAAGGAAGGCGTCTTGCCCCCACCTCCAGGAAGCCTCGAATTCGGAGCATGGCTCGACAGTGCGCTGTTAGAGATTCGCCCGGTCGTCCACCGCGGCTGGGAGACTCTGGAGTTCGACCCGCTGGTCAATTCGCGCACGCACCGCTTCGCGGACAAGGAGCGACTGACTCACGAGGAAGCGGCTCGGCACTATGAAACCTTCCTCGACGTGCTGTCGTGGAAGCCAGCGCTGAGCGACGGCGACAAGCTCGCCCTCACCGCACACCTGATGATGCAGGACCGTATCGAGGAAGCCCTTCTCCGTTTCAACGAGATCGATTCCGCGAAGCTCGAAGGCAAGCTCGCCTACGACTACCTCAAGGCGGTCGTCCATTTCCACCGCGCCGAACCGGAGGACGCCCGCGCGATCGCCCAGCGCCGCGCGGGCCTGCCGCCGGGACTGTGGAAATCGCGCTTCGATGCCATCCTTACTCAAGCCGACGAGATCGTGGCGCTGAAGGTGCCGCGCCCGGCCGAAGTGGAGCGGCCGAAGGAAGAGGCACCATCGCTCGACCTCGCACTTGCGGCGGACGGCAAGCTGCAGATGAAGCATCACCGGCTCGACAAGACGCTGCTTCAACTCTTCAGCGTGGACCTCGAGGTGATGTTCTCGAAGGACCCGTTCCTTTCCGGGAATGGCGCGGCGCTCCCGGGAATCCGGGCCAACGAGTCCCGCGAGGTCGCCTTGCAAGGCGAGCAGACCGACGTCGAACTGCCCGAATCCTTCCGCCGCGGCAACGTGCTGGTCGCCGCGCAGTCAGGCTCCACGAAAGTGCTGCGGGTGCTCGACAGCCGCGCGCTCGAAACCGTGCGCCAGCCACTGGACCGGACCGTCCAGGTCTTCGACAGCACCAGCCGGCTGCCTTTGCCCCAGACCTACGTGAAGGTCTATGTGCAAGGCCCCGATGGCGAAGCGGTCTTCCACAAGGACGGCTACACCGACCTGCGCGGAAAATTCGACTACCTGAGCCACACCGGCAGCGACCTCGGCGAGATCCGCAAGGTCGCGGTCTTCGTCAGCCATCCGGAGAAAGGAGCCCGCATCGAGAGCTTCGATCTATAATCTTGAAGCGGCGGGTCTATGACCGTCGCTAACTGGCGGCATCAAGCCGCATCGTGAGACTCCCGAATCGGACCCACCTGGTAACGCAGGTGCCTTCGGCCTCCCCATAAAAAACCCGCTCCCGACGGTTTGCGTCGGGAGCGGGCTTGTCAAATCAGCGGGGAGAATCAATTTCCGCGACCACGACGACCACCGCCGCCGCCGCCCCAATTACCACGCCCGCCGCCTTCCAGGATGCGCTGCTTGGCTTCATCGGTGAGGGTGGTGGACTGTTGGATGTAGGCGGTGGCCGCTTCACGGTCCTGCTGCATCCAGCGGCGGGTGGCGAAGCCGATGGAGCGGTTGCGATCGCCTTCATCCGAAATGCTTTCCGCGAGCTGGATGGTGCTCTGCGGATCGGAATTGCGGCTGGTCCAGATGTAGGTGCCGATTGCCTCGTCGCGGACTTCGCCCTGCGGCTGCGCTTGGATCCAAGTGAGAGCGCCAGCGCTGTCACGGCCGGCCCACGAGGCGATGACCGGGCGCATGGCATCGTCCATGTCCTCCGTCGTCTGCTGGCTCACCCAGGCTGCGGCGGCGGCAGGGTCCTGACGGGCCCAGCCTTCGGCGATGCCGGAGATGGCACGGTCGCGTTGCTCGCCTTCAGCCATGCTGGCGATCTTGGCTGCGGCGCCTTGCGGATCGGTGCGGGCGAGCACCCCGAGGGCTTCCGACATGGCGCGATCACGCGACTCGGCAGGAAGGGTGGCGATAAATGCCTCGGCGGAGGCGAAATCCTTGCTCGCCATCTTTTCGGCGATGTCGCCATAGGCGCGGGCCTGGTCATCCCCGGTCAGGGTGGAAGCAAGCTGGGCGGCCTTGGTCGGGTCGGTGCCGGCCAGTTCGCCGATGATGGAGCGCAGGGCTCCCGACTGATTGTTTCCAGTGAGGCTATTGGCCCAGGCAATGGCCGCCTCCGGATCGAGCTTGGCCCATTCCGCGGCGATCGTGCCGGCGGCATTGTCGCCACCGCCGCCGGGACCGCCGAAGCCACCCATCATGGCGAAATCGCCAGGATTTTCGGTGAAATACTTGGCAGCATTCGCCGGGTCGGTGCTCGCCCAGCTCTGGAGAATGGTGGGACGGGCAAACATGCCGCCCGGGCCGAGGGTGGCGGCGTGGGCAAGTGCGCCCTGTGGATCAATCTCACCCCAGCGGGCGAAAAGCAGCATCGAAGCCATGATGCGCTGCGCCATCGGCAGATCTTCCAGCTTCCCAGCCGCTTCCGCGAGTTGGTCGGAACTCATGCCTGCGTAGAGGTCCATGAGCCCCTGCATGCGGGCGAGTTGTCCCGGCTCACTGAGAGCTTCGCTGGCATCGCGCGGGCTTCTTTTCGACGCGTCAGCGCCGGCCGTGGCTCCCGGCCGTGCGGTCGTCTTGGTGTCGCGCATGGCGGACTCCGCGGCAGCGGTGGCGTCGGTGCCCGATGAGCCGGCTTTTCCGGCGAGATAACCCCCGGCAGCTCCGGCGAGGAGGGCGGCAATTCCGATGGTGGCGGTGTTTTTCATGATACGTAACGATCTCCGGTCGCTTGGAACCCGGTCTTCCCGCGAAAGTTGCGACCGTTCTTTCACTTCACCGGCCGCGGCTTCAAATCGAGCTTGGGTGCCTTGCGGTCACTCTTGCGCTCGAGGGAAACGAAGAAAGCGCCGAGAATCCGGTCGTTGAGAAGCTGTCCGTCGAACCAAACCTCCAGATCGATCGGGCCGGCATCGAGATCCAGCGGCACTTTCAGCGAGGTGGCACCATCCTGAACGGCCATTTTCGCCTCTTCCTGACCTGCGCGGACATGCGCGACACCGGGCCTCAGACGGCCGAGCGCGCGGCGGTCCTCGGGAGAGGCCTCCGGTGGGACGAGGGAAAAGACGATCTCGTAGTTCCCTTCGCGGGCGACCTGGAGCTTCCAGTGGCCGGAGGTGGATGGGAGAGGATTGCGTGTGCCCGCGACTTGGGCGGCCTTCAGCAAGGTGCGGATCTGCCCGTGGTTGAAGACCGACTCGGCCCCGCGGACCTCATCCGCCTCCTTCGACGGCCACCAATCGTGCGCGGTCAGGTGGACCACCGGGGCCGCCTCCGCGCCAACGATATAGCGCACTGGCTCGCGCACCGCGGGCAGCACTTCATCCCACCAGCGGCCATAGCCAGCCAGCAGACGTTGAGCCTCGGCCTGATGCTCGACGAAGAGGTTCGTCTTCTGTCCGGGATCGGCGAGGAGGTCGTAGAGCTCCAAGCCCACGAGGCACCAGCGGTCGTCGCGGACGGAAAAATCCTGCCCGCGGAAGCGCCCAGCAGCCTCATCCCCCGGCCAGCGACCGGCTTGGGTGAAAAGCAGGCGGTTCTTCGGGAAATCGGCTTTGCCCTGCAGCCCCGGAGCCAGATCGACGCCATCGCCTTTCCAATCCGGCGGACGGGCCACATTGCACAGGCTGGTCAAGGTCGGCAGCAGGTCGAGATGGGCCGTCACGTCCCGCACGACCTTCCCCGCCGCGATTTTCCCAGGCCAGCGGACGAAACACGGCACGCGAACGCCTCCCTCGTCGGGACTGCCCTTCTTCCCCTTCATGCCCGCATTCGACGCAGCGACCGCAGATCCATTGTCGGTCATGAATACGACGATCGTCTCCTCCGCCGCGCCGCTTTTCTCCAGTGCCTCCATCAGCCGTGCGAACTGCGCGTCGATGTCCGAAATCATCGCGTGGAAGGCCTCGGGACCCTTGAGCTTCGAGTCCCGCTGCGGCGGGATGTAAGGCGAGTGCGGAGCGTTGGTGGCGAGATGCAGAAAAAACGGCTGCTTCGCCGCGACGCGCTCATCGACCCAGCGGATCGCCTCATTGAAAAAGACCTCCGTGCAGTAGCCGCTGGTCTTTTCCCAGCCGGAGCGACGCCGGATCATCGGGTCGAAATAGCCATTCCCCCAGTAGTCCGGCGTCTGCCCGATACCCCCCCCTCCATGCACGAAAACATCGTCGAACCCCCGATCCTCCGGCCGGCACGGATAGGCGTCGCCAAGGTGCCACTTGCCGATGATGCCGGTGCGGTACCCCGCCGCGTGGAACATTTCCGGCAGCGTCGGGATGCCCGGCCGCAACAAGCTGCGCCCCATGATGGTATGGCTGATCCCGCAGCGAAATTCGTGCAGCCCGGTCATCAGCGCGGCACGGGTCGGCGCGCAGGTCGGGCTGGCGTAAAAGCGGTCGAGCGAGGTGGACTCGGCCCGGAACTTGTCGAGCGCGGGGGTTTTCACCTTGGTACTGCCGTGGGCGTACAGGTCGCCGTAGCCTTGGTCGTCGGTGATCACCACGATGACGTTCGGCCCGGCCGCAAATGCGACGGAGAGCAGGACCTTTGCGATTGCCGCGAGCGCGGGAATGCGGAGCATGCCGTGAGCTTTTCGCGACCATGCCCGCCGACCGCAAGCCCTTCCGTGTTCTCTTTGTCTGCATGGGGAACATCTGCCGCTCCCCCGCCGCGGAAATCGTGTTCCGCCAGCAGGTCGATGCCGCCGGGCTGAACGAAGCGATCCACATCGATTCCGCCGGCACCATTGGCTACCACGCCGGCAAGGGTCCCGACCCGCGGATGGCCGATACCCTGCGCCGCCGCGGCTACGTCATCGCCGGCCGCTCACGCCAGGTCACCACCGACGACCTGCGTGACTTCGACCTGTTGCTGGTCGCGGACGAGGAAAATCTTGCCGATCTCCACCGGCTGGATCGCTCAGGGGCGCATCGCGAGAAAATCCGGCTGCTAGTCGACTACTGCATCGAAAAGGAAGCCAGCCACGTGCCCGACCCCTACTACGGCGGCCAGCACGGTTTCGAGGAAGTCGCCGATCTGGTGGAAGACGCCTGCCAGGGCTTGCTCGATTCGCTGAAGCGCCAGATTGGTTAGACCCGCCATGCTTTCCTTCTCCACCTGCTGGAACAACTCGCGCCATCACGACGGCGAGGCGATGATCGACGAGATCGTGGCGCTCGGGTTCTCGAACATCGAGCTGTCGCACGGCATGACCATCGCCAAGCTGCCGGGCATCCGGAAGGCCTATGCCGCGGGCAAGTTCACCTGCTCCGGCGTGCACAATTACTTCCCCTCCCCCGTCGAGGTGATGATCGACGCGCCGGATGCCTACGAATTCACCTCGCACCGGCCCTTTGATCGCCAGCGGGCGTTGGAGATGACTCTCAAGACCTTGGAACTCGCCGCCGAATTCAAGGCGCAGTACCTGGTGCTCCACATGGGCTCGGTGCCGATGGACACCAAGAAGTGGACCAAGCGGCTGACCGCGATGGTTTCCGAGCAGGGTCGCAACGGCGCCGGCTACGCGGAGGAGAAGATCGCCTTCGTCAAGAAGCGAGAGAAGATCGCCCCGCTCTACTACCAGCGCGCCATCGAGGCGCTCGGGCAGATCGCGGAAAAGGCCGCGGAGTATGGCGTGAAGCTCGCCGTCGAGTCGCGCTCGCGCTTCGAGGACATGCCCACGGAACGCGAGATGGTGCGCCTCCAGGATCACTTCGCCGACAACCCTTGGGTCGGCTACTGGCACGACTTCGGCCACGTCCAGCTCAAGCACAACCTCGGCCTGTTAGACCACGTCGAGTGGCTGCGGCGGATCTCGCCGCACCTGATCGGTGGGCACCTCCACGATGTCCAGTGGCCCGCGCGCGACCACCGCACGCCTTTCATGGGCACGCTGGACTACATCGAGCTGCTGCCGTTTTTCCCACAAGGCTGCCCGATCATCTGGGAACTCAGCCCGACGCAGAAGACGGAGGATATCCGCGACGCACTGGCGGTGTGGAAGCACAAGTTCCCGGAGCGGAGCTGAGCCCCCCGGGACAAAAAAAACCGCCGGCCTCGCAAGGAGACCGGCGGAATTCGTGTCACCCTGAAATCAAGGGATGATGATGTGGAAGCGGATGAAGCCACGAGTCGGATCACCTCCGAAACCACTATTGATCTGAGCGCTCAAGAGCGCGGGCTGGTCCGCCGTCACCAGGACGGCGTCCGGTGCGCTGGACCACGCCTGCAGGTCGCGGGACACCTCCGGGAAGACGAAGACGTAAACGCCGTCATCCTTGACCGCTGAGAGTTGAGCGCCACCACCACCGGCACCCGCGGTAATCGCCGGAACGCTCGTGGGGTTCTCCGGATCGGATCCGAAGGCGAATTCCTCCGCATTCGTGAACCCGTCACCATCTGGATCCGCATCCGGGCCAGAAACCAAGGGGTTGGTATTCGCCGGCGCGGAAAACTCCTCATTCCTCCACTCGGCATAGGTTTGCAGGCCGAGGCCCAGCCCGCCGTCTTCGTTGTCTTCGTCGTCCGCGACGTCCGGGATGCCGTCGCCATCCGTATCGGTGGCATTGTCGATCTTGCCATCGCCGTTGCCATCGAGGCCGCCATTCCCCACCGAGGCGATGTCCATCGCTCCGGTGCCATCGCTATTCGGGTCGATGTAGTTCGGAATGCCGTCACCATCGGTGTCGGTGGGCACCGAGCCGTTCGCATCCCCGCGGGCACCGGGCAGTCCATCGACGGAAGCCACGAGACCATCCTGGTCCGTATCGGCTCCTTCACCGATGCCGTCGTTGTCGCTATCGGCGGCACCAAGTCCGCTTTCAACGAGGTCCGAGATCGTGTCGTTGTCGCTGTCGAGATCGAGGAAATCGCGAGCGTTGTCGCCATCGGTGTCGGGAAGCGGCAGAGCGCTGCCGGTGCCACCACCGGCCACGGCATCGTTCGTATCCACCGAATCCACAATGCCGTCGCCATCCTCATCGGGATTCGCGTCGCCACTGGCATCCTGCAGGCCATTGCCGTTGGCATCCGTGCCACCGCCTTCGATCACATCGTTGATGCCATCGTTGTCCGAATCAAGGTCGCGGTTGTTGGCCACGCCGTCCGAATCGAAGTCGTCAGCCCCTTCGCTGACATCGGGAACTCCGTCTCCATCCGAATCGCCGTCCACGATATCAGAGACGCCGTCACCATCCGTATCCACCAGCCCGGAGCCTTCATCTTCGTTGGAGATTCCGTCCCCGTCACTGTCTCCCGTCGGGTTGGCCAAGCCGCCGAATTCACCCGGCTCGGTATCCGCCCCATTGGGGATCCCGTCGCCATCGGCATCGGCACCATTGTCGATCCGGCCGTCGCCGTTGCCGTCCAGACCCGCATAGGGCGTGCCGTTGATGTCCGGGGTCCCGTTGTTGTCACTGTCAGTCTCGAACGCATTGGGAATGCCGTCGTTATCAGCATCCGGAATCGGCCCCGATGAGCCCGGAAAGTCGCCGTGGCTAGCAAGTCCGTCGACCAGATTGTCGATCCCGTCGCCGTCCGTGTCGCCGCTCGAAAGAACCCCGGTGGAATCGTTTGCCGGTGCCTGACCCGACTCCACCAGATCACTCAAGCCGTCGTTGTCGGAATCGAGATCAACATAGTTCTGGGTTCCGTCCAGATCGGTGTCTGGCACCGTGAGAGCCACGCCGTTTCCGCCTCCGAGAACCGCGTCGTTCGAATCGACCGAGTCGATGATACCGTCGCCGTCCTCGTCGGAATTGGTGTCGCCACTGGCATCCTGGCGGCCGTTGCCGTCGGCATCTTTTCCGCCTGCCTCGATGACGTCATTAATGCCGTCGTTGTCGCTATCCAGATCGAATTGATCCGACACGCCATCCCCATCGGTGTCGCCGCCGGGGCCGGCATTGGCGATCTCCACCGCGTCGGGAATGCCATCGCCATCTCCGTCACCATCGATGCCCGAGAAGGATCCGTCGCCGTCCGGGTCCGCCCCTTGGCTTGCCTCGGCGTGACCGAGGATGACATCCCCGTTCAGAACGTTGACCAGTCCGAGATTGACCGCGTTGAGCTTAATCCGGATGGCATTCGTCGTGGTAATGTATCCGCCGGCGGCGGACCCCACCGTCTGGGTCTCGTTGAGAATGATCGAAAGACCCGCCACGGCATTGGAACCGAGGTCCAAGCCGGTGTTCGGCGGGACATTGGCAAGATTGATCGACGAAAGGTCAATCGACGCCCCGAGGATATTGAGGGTGAGTCCGGTCAGCGAAACGCTGGAGTTCGAGGTGAACGATCCGCCCTGCCCCGCAATCGTCACCGCCGCCGTCACGTTGGGTGCCTCAAGGCTGATCAGCGGATCCGTGCCAAAAAGCCCCAGCACCTCGGCGATGTTTAGCGAGAGGTTATCCACCTCCCCGGTTGCAGCCGTTGTTTTCGAACCGGGGCTCCCATCGACGTTCGAATCGGCGGATGAACTGATGAAGCCGTCGGCGGTCACCAGATTGAGCACACCGGGAACACCGACATCAAGATCCAGCGGCACTTCCGTTTCGGATTCGGAATAGGGATCCGGAGCGGTGTCCGAGGAGGTCCCCAGGTTGCCCGTATTGGTGTTGATCGGCCCCACTGCCAGGGTGATCGACGCCCCGCTGCCGGAGCTGGCACCCTTGGCGGCGGGAGCGTCCGCGCCATACACGACTTGCCAGGCGAACAAGGTCACCAGGCAGGCAGATCGGGGCACGAAGGAGGATCCTAACCTCCTCGTATGGCTTATCTCTTTGGGATTCATGGCTGATTGGGAGTTGCAAGTTCGGATTTACCAATTTGTCTTTGAATCACACGGACGTGACTCGGAAACTCATCTATAAATCACTGAAATTAGACATTCCCAATGGAATCGCGAATCCCTTGAATATTAATATTTATTACCCAATAACTAAAAAGTCCAAGGGTCGATGAGACAATCGGCGCCCCAAAGCCGAGCCGCGCCATCGGCCCGTCGGCACCCGCCCGATCTCAAATCCCTGCTTGTTTCATAAGCTTCCGGAGCCCGAAACAAGCGCTGGCAAGACACGCATGCGAACCATTCCGCTCAAACGACCGTATTCCCTGAAAGGCTATGAACCTCCGGCGCACAAATCCCCTGTCTGTCAAATCGCCAACTTGTACAACCCCTGCTTACCGGGCCGCGACGAGATCATAACCCCGCCAGTCGCCGATCGTAACATCCGCGAACTCGCCGACCGGGATGCTCTGGTCGACATGCACGGAGCCGTCGATCTCGGGCGCGTCCCACTCGGTGCGGCCGACGCCTTGCTCCTCGACAAGCACGCGGACCTTCTTGCCGACCTGAGCCTGGTTCACCTCGGCGGCGACCTTCTGTAGCTCGGCCATTGCACGGCTCCAGCGCCCCTTGCGGGTCATGTGATGGAGCTGGCCCGTCATCTTGTGGGCCGGCGTGCCTTCCTCCTTTGAATATTGGAAAACGCCGGCGCGCTCGAAGCGGAACTCGCGGATGAACTCGAGCAGTTCCTGGAAGTCCTCCTCGGTCTCGCCGGGGAAACCTACGATGAACGTCGTACGAATGCCGAGGCCCGGGATGCCAGCGCGCATGCGGCGCAGCAGGTCGCGGATGTAGTCGCCATTCGTCTTGCGCTTCATCGCCGTCAGCATCCGGTCGGAAATGTGCTGGAGCGGGATATCGACGTACTTCGCAACCTTGTCGCACTCGGCGATGGTCTCGATGAGCTCATCCGACCAATGCGCCGGGTGGGTGTAGAGCAGGCGCACCCAGAAGTCGCCTTCGATCTTGTTGATCTCGCGGAGCAGCGTGGAAAGCGATTCGCCGCGGGTGGAGTCAACCGGCGAGTTCGGGGTCGGACGCTTACCTTCCCACAGGTCCATGCCGAAGTAGGTGGTGTCCTGCGAGATCAGGTTGATCTCCTTCACGCCGGATTTCACCAGCGCTTCCACCTCACGGACGACCGAGTCCTGCGTGCGCGAGCGATGCTGCCCGCGGATCTTCGGGATGATGCAGAAGGTGCAGGTGTGGTTGCAGCCCTCGGCGATCTTCACATAAGCGAAGTGCTCGGGCGTCAGGCGGAAGCGCGGGGTGGTGTAGTCCGGCACATACTTCGGCTTGAGCGTGACGTAGTCGCGCGGGTCCTCGGTCGCCGAATTCTCTTCCTTCGGCGCGGCCACGGGCTGCTTGCCGACGAGATTCTCGATGATCGGCGCGACCTTGGTGATCTGGTCGAGACCGATGAAGGCGTCCACCTCCGGCATGATGCCGGGCAGGTCCTTGGCGAAGCGCTGCGACAGGCATCCGGCGACGATGATCTTCTGGCGCTCGCGGTCCGGGTCGTCCTTGCGGGCGTTGACCGCGCCGAAGATGGCGTCGATCGACTCCTGCTTGGCCATGTCGATGAACGAGCAGGTATTGACGATGAGGACGTCCGCCAACTCCGCCTCGGAGGTGAGCGACATGCCGGCTTCGGCGAGGTGCCCCATCATGACTTCGGAGTCGATGAGGTTCTTGGCGCAGCCGAGGGAAATGAGACCAACAGTGGTGGACATGGGACGAATCAGAGAAACAAGAAACTAGAGACAAGAAACCAGAGACGGACGATTGCAGTTGGAGAGGGACGCTGTCGCGAGACTCTCAACACTCGACCATCAACTCTCGACCGGATGCTCAGAACGGCGGTTCGAGGATCAGCTCGTCGCCGACCTGCGGGCGGGTTTCGGTGAAGGGGGTGATCGGGTTGGCGATTGCACCTTCGATGCTCACGTCATCCACGCGCAGGCGGCCGAGGATGCCGGTATTGCGACGCAGGCAGAGAATGGTGCCGGGCTGGACGTTTTCCTGCATCACGATCTCGATGGTGGCAAAGCCGCCGATTTCGGGATTCTCGACCCACTCTTTCACGCGGGCGATAAGCAGTGCCTGGCTGATCAGACGGGCCCGGCGGGCCTCCTTGTCGCGGCTTTCGATCTGCCTGCCACCGATCAGGACAGCTTCCTTCTCAAAGGTCTCGGCCTCGCGCTCGGCCTTCTCCTTTTCCGCTTGAAGCAAGGCGATCTGTTCCTTCATCGACTCTACCTCGGCAGCAGGCGGCGGTTGGGCGGCCGGAGGAGCCACCGCAGGCTCCAGCGCAGCCGCCTGCTGGAGTGCCAGCCGCTGCTTCTCGATCTGGAGGCGGTCTTGCTCGAGGCGGAGTTCCTCGATCTTGCGCATGATCTCAGCCTTTTCCAGCGAGTCTGCCGACTGCGAGGGTGCCTTTTGGTTGTAGAGCGAAACGCCCAAAGCGCCGAGCAGCAAGGCCACGGTCGCGCCGAGCAGAATCTTCAAAGTGTCCATGGCCGCGGAGGTTGCGCGCCCCCCGGCTGCTTGTCAACGCGACGGGACGGGGGTTAGACGTCGCACTTTGAGCCGTTTCCAGAGCTTCCGGTCGGTGGCAGCCGGGAAACTTGGGGTCCATCCGGCCAGCGCGGAGGCCGGGAGGACGTCCGCCCCGGCGACCAGCGTTTCGTTCATGCTTTCCGGCGTGGTGACAGTCCGCACCACCGGGAAAGCCGCGCGAAAGGCCGCCCGGGTCTGGATTTGCATGGCGCGATGGCCGCTCCCATTGACCAGATTGGCGAGCAACAGCCCCCCCGGCGCCACCAGCCGCCGGAGCGCGGTGATCTGGCGGCTGTCGGACTTCCCGGGCCGGAAGACATCGCTGCGGCCGGCGAGGTAAACGTCGTCGATCACCACGTCAAATTTCTCCCGGCACGCGGCGATCCACTGGTAGGCGTCGGCGAAATGGATCTCGATGCCCAGGTCATCGAGCTTCATGTTCAACTCGGCGAGCGCGACGATCTCGGAGTCGATGTCCACCGCGACCAGCCGACAATCCGGCAGCAGTTGCCGCAGGATCCGCATCGCGGTGCCACCGGCGAGCCCCAGCATCAAGATCGAGCGCGGCGGCCCAGCAGGGCGGAGCAAGGCCGCCCCCGCGAGATTGTCCCAAGCGAGCCCGGTGAGGAAACGCCGCTCGTGCCACCAGGCGTGGATCGCCCCCGCGACGCGAAATTCACACTGGCGCTCGGACTTCCAGATCTGCACCCGCTGGTAGGCGGTATCGACGACGGCGTGGCAGCGGAGATTCATCCCCGCCACTTCGGCACGGCGGGCGGCGGGATGGAAAGGAAAAGCTCAGGGCGAACTCAGCCGGAGGAACTGCTGCGAACCCGCGGCCGGGACCTTGATCACCACCCGCGACACCCCCGGGCTTACCGGGGTGATGGACTCGACTGCGTAATCGACAGCCTGGAGCCGGCCCCACTCGCCGAGATCGCCGGAAAGCTCTACGTGGTAGTCCTCCCCAAGCACGAAGCCGGTGCGGACATTCCAGCCGAGTTCGTGGTCGCCGGGGAGCGCATGGGCCAGACCGAGCAGTGACGGCGTTTCCGCTGTGTTCGGATCGCCTCCGGACAGCAGCTCGAAGAACGCGGCCACGCCGTCATGATCGTCATCCGACGAGGGGCTGCTGACGCCAAAAGACAACTCCCAGGCGTCGAAGAGACCGTTCTCGTCGGAATCCTCGGTGAGGTCGGGACTGGCTTCGTCGATCAGGTCAACGATGACCGTGCGTTCCAACACACCGGGATTCGGAGCGAAGTGGTCGGCCACCTCCACGGTGAGCTGGTGCTGCGATTGGCGCTCGAAGTCGATGATGCCGTTCAAGCGCAGCTCACCGCTGGACGCATCCAGCGAAAACAGCCCGCGCTCATTCCCGGCGGTGATTGTGTAAGTCAGCAGCGACTGGTCGGCGACGTCTTCGCGGACGTCGGGATCATCCGCACTCGCCAAACCGACCACATGGCCGGCGGATTCGTTTTCCGAAAGGTTCGTCTGCCCGATGCTCCCCTCCGCCGGCATCGGAGCGACGTTGGCATGGTGATCGATCCACTCGCCGATGAGCGCAATGCCCTCCGCATCGAAGACGTTCGTGGCGAGCGGCGGCATCTGCGAATAGCCGTTGAAAATGCCGTTGATCACGCTGCGGGCATTGATCTTGTTCCAAAGCGCCGAGTTCGCCTTGTCCCCGGGCCGGATGATGTGATCGGTCAAGTCCGGCGTAGCTTCGCTGACCGGATGACTGTAGAGCAGTCCGGTCTGCTCCAGGGTGAGATGGCCCCGTGCATCCCACGACTCCGGCGTGCCGCCGCCGGGCTGGTGGCAGTAGGAGCAATTCACCGCAAGATAGGAGCGGACCCGTTCCTCGATCCCGGCGCCTGTTTCATCCGGCCGGTAGAAGCGCGGCAGGCTGACGGGCTCGGCTGTGAGGCCGTTCAGGTATCCGCCGTTCGAAAGCAGCGTCAGCAAATTGCCGGTCTGCCCGTGGATCGTCTGCTGCAGATTGAACTGCCGCGTGCTCATGCTGAGCGCATGGCCGGCCGTCGCGGTGTGGCAGCTCAGGCATTCGGCGCGCGACGGGATATGCCAACCGACACTGGCTGCCACGCCATTCTCATCCGCATAGCTCACCGTGAAATCCTCGCCGCTGTTAGGCACCAGCGTCGCCTCGGTGCCGGCTTCGTTCCAGCGGTAGGAGACGCCATAGGACCCGCTGCTATTCCGCACCAACACGCGGGTTTCCAGCCTCTTCTTCAAGGTTCCCGGATTGCTCCGGTCGAGATCGAAGTCGAAGTGCTTCACCCAGACCATGCCATCGGGGAAAGACCAGTTCCCGTCCTGCGACCAGCCGATGGTGTCGGTGAGGTTCTTGATCACGAACCAGCGCTTCTTCTCCGCGCCGTCCGACCAGAAAGTAAGGTTCGGCTCATAGGGAACCACCCCGGGATTCGGCGTCAGGTCGGCAAGGTCGGCAAACAGGCCGAGCTCCGAGAGAGTCGCCGGATAGTCCTCCGGGCCGGGCGGCTGCACGGTGATGCGCATCAGCCGGTTGCTCCCGCCATTCTCGAGCACGAAGATGCCCTTGGTCACCGGGTCCACGTGAAAGTCCACGATGCGGTTGGTGCTGAGCCGCAGGTCGGTCAGTTCGATCACCGATGATCCATCGCGGCTGATGCTCCAAATCCGCCCGGAGCCGTAGTCGCCGCAGATGTAGCGGTTGGTCAGCGTGGGCAGCGCGCTATCGCGATAGTAGATTCCGCCGGTTGCCGAGTTGTTGCCGTTGCTGTGCGGGTATGCGAACAGCGGCGGCTTGTGCGGCGTCGTGCCGGATGGCTGAGGTGGCACGAACGCGAGGCCGGGCGTGACGATATCGCCCTCGTAATAAGACCAGCCGCCGTTCTCGCCTTTCTTCAGGATCGAGAACTCCTCGCGGGCATCCTTCCCCACGTCGCCGATCCACGCCTCCGTCGCGCCGGTGCCATCCTCGACATCGAGGTGAAACTTGAAGGGATTGCGCAAGCCCACCGCCCACATCTCCGTCCGGACTTTGGAAAGCTGGCCGGAGAAGTCGGCCCCATCGAAGCTGCCGTTCCAGCTACCGCCCAGACTGGTGTGCACGAAGGGATTGTCCAGCGGCACCCGGAAGTTCGGCTCCTGCGCGGTGCTCGTGTAGGGCGTGTTCGGGCTTTCGAGACCATTCAAGCCACCCACGGCGATGGCGTAGTGAAGGTTTGGCTTCGGATTGGTCGAGGCGGGATTGACGTCGATGCGGATCAACGAGCTGTAAAAGTCCTTGGTCAGCCGCTGGCCATTCCGGTAGGGGTCACCTTGGTCGCCCTCGTCGCCGAAGGTGATGTAGAGATAACCGTCGGGCCCGAATTTCGCGTCGTTGATGCTGTGGAAGAGGTGCTGCTCGGCGAGATTCAAGTACGGCCACTCGGTCGCCATCACCGCCGAGCTTTCCGCCGCCGAAAGCCCGTCCGCAGCCGCCACGAGGTGGGCCGGGGAAAGCGTGAAACGCGAGACACGCAGGTCGCACTCGATCACCGGGTCCAGCCCGCCGTTCTTGTCGAGATTCGACATCACATCATGCAACGTCTGTCCCGGACTGGGGACGGGCAGGCGAGTCGAATCGCCCTGATAGTTCACGACGATGTGCCCGGTGGTGGCGAAGTCGGGAAAGCACTCGATCGAGTAAATGCTGCGTCCGCGCGTGAAGTTTGAAAGCGAGGCAACATCCAAGACCAGATGCTTCACCGGCACTGCCGCCGTGGAGTCCGGCACATACCAGATCGAGCCATTGACCGAGGCGACGAGCAGCGCGGACGGAGTACCGGGCACCGAGGTCATCGCCACGGCATTGGGGAAGCTTAGCCCCGGCATCGCGTCAATGATCGCCAGCCCCCCGGCCGCGGCAGCCGGAGGATCGGCAGGTACCGTCGCCGTCACATTGGCGAGGCGGAAATTCCCGCTGATGGTGACGTTCACGTCTCCCTCGGACGGCTGCGTCCCACCTGCATTGGAAATCCGGTAGCGAAAACTATCCACACCGGCGGTGGTGCCGGTGTGCTTGTAGATGAATATTCTCCGGTTCGCATCGTAGCTCGCGGTCCCATGTGCCGGGGACGAAACGAGCTGCAAGCTTGCCGGATCGAAGATACCTGTGTCGTTTGCCAAGGGACGCAAGGTAGTCCCGCCGCCGATGCTGACTTCGACGGCATCGCTCACGGCGCGCGGCTCCGTGCCCGGAATGGGAGGCAGCGTGAGGTTGGCAGCCGCGGTATCGACATAAAGATCGTCGTAATACACCGACGTGTTGGCACCGTTGGTCGATTTCGTCAGGAAGGCCACGAGAGCATTGGTCCCGGGAGCGTTGCGGAAGCCGAAGCCGGTTCCGCCCGTGTTGTTCAGGATCTGTGTCTGGTTCTTGTAGGTGCTATCTCCCTCGCTTTGCAGGTAGAACTGCCAGGTATCGGAGCTGTTATTAATCACCATCCAGACATTGTACCAAGTGCCCTGCACGATCGGCTTGTCCACCGTGGGGCCAACATTGCGGCCCCGGATATTCGCACCCGAGATCCCGCCTTGGGCTTCGAACACGCCGAAGTTTCCGCCGAGGTCGGGACTCGAAACATCTGAGATTCCCCACACCTCGTCATTGTTCGCAGTGAGGCGGCAGACCCGGAAAAAGAACGTGGCGGTAGTACCTTGGGGGATTGCGAGAGATGACAAGCTCGCCCCGCCATTTCCCGCACGATGCAAGACCTTGTTTCCGACGACTACCGGATCAGCGATGACCTGCGCGCAGGTGGCATTCGAAGCAATCCAACCGTGCTGGCCACCCACATTGCCAAGTGCCTTCGTCTGGAAGTCTTCTACCAACGTGAATCCCGCATGGGCAGGCAGAAGCAAACACAGCGCAAGACACACGAACAGGCGTCGCGGATTCCTTGGGTTATTCATGGGTTAGTCGCAGGTAAGCGGCAATCTGTATGACATCAATCCTAAAGTTGCATAAAATTGCCTAATTTTCCCAAAGCGCATTTTCCCGCTCTGACTGTGCGGTTCGGCTCTAGAAACTCCCTTCCTCAAAACATGACGACCCTAACAACTCCGCTGATTGCGGGAGGAGGCGCTATGCGATTCCAAGCGCGGGCCGCAGGAATCTAGGGCACTACTAAAAGTGCAATTCAAGGAACAACGAAAGAAACGAAAGCTCGCGGAAGAAAGGCATGGAACCTCTTCGTTCGTTTCGATCGTTTCGTTGCTCCCTTCTATCGAGGCACCGGAACTTCTCGGAGTTGCCTTTACTCCGCGGCGAAATCCGTATCCGCCTTCTCCAATTCCAGCTCCCTGATCCAGATGTTGCGGAAGCGGACGTCGTGACCTTCCGCCTGCAGCTTGAGACCTTGGGGGGAGTCGGTGATCCCCTTCCCGCCGTCGTTTCCGCCATCCACGCCGGAGTTCGGCCCGCCCCAGACCTGATTGATGGACTGGTTCACGTGCGCCTTCTTGCCATTGAAGTACATCGTCACCATCGGCTTCTCGGCGAGCTTGCCGTCCTTGAAGCGGGCGGCGCGGAAGACGATGTCGTAGGCATTCCATTTCCCCGCGCCCAGATAGTGCTGGTACGGCGACTCGGTCTCGTTGATCACCGCGGCCATGCCGTGCTTGGTCTTGTCGCCATCGAGGATCTGGATTTCGTAGCGGTTCTGCAGGTAGACGCCGCTGTTGCCCCCCTCCTTGGCGATGTTGAATTCAATGTGCAGTCGGAAGTCCTTGTATGCCTTCTTCGTCACAATGTCGGCCGTGCCGTATTTCCCACCGGCCGCGGCGGGATCGTCGCTCATGACCACGGTGCCCTTGTCCACCGGATCCTCGACGATCTTCCACTTGATCGGCAGCGATGACGCAAAGCGCGGGCCCTGCCAGTAGGTCCACTTGGCGTCGAGCATCTCGCGGCTGCCATCGAAAACCACCTCGGCTCCTTCGACAGGCTTGGCCCCGACGCCGACTTCGGCATGAAGGGTTCCAAGGGTGGCGAGCAGCGGAAAAAGAAAGCGATGCATCACTGGCCTACACGTGGCAAACGACCGGTCTTTCCATCGATCGTGTCACGGCGCGGGCTTCACGTTTTCCAGCAGGAAAAGTGCGTCTTGATAATCGCCATTGGCCGCTTCCTCGAAGCCGACCACAAAGGCGTCCTTCAGATCGCGGCCGGCAATGCGGGATGCCGGGTAAACTCGCGCGGTGCGGGCGATCTTCGCCTCAGTGGGCAAGCCGGGATCGGTGAAGGACACGTATTGATGAGCATTCAGGTAAAACGCGAAGCCTTCGGCGGGAGCCTCGATCTCGACTGAACTCGCACCGCCCTCAAGTGGCGGCAGCAGAGATTGATGAGCGTCCGGCACGGCCATGGAATCCGCCAGCTTGCCCGACTCGACCAGCGCGGTGCTGCCTTTCGCGACGATTCCAAAAGGCGTCGCACCCGGAGGTGAAAAGCGCGCGAGCGGCGTGATGCGGACCTTCCCCTCGCCTGCTTTCGCGAAATACGGCACATCCTTGCTTTCCCCGATCGTGTCCGGCTTCGTGTCGAGCTCCAGCTTCGCGCCACCGACATCCAGCGGCATCCCCAGCGCATGAACGACCGACTGAAGCGACGGCTCATTCTTTCCTTCAAACGCCGCGAGCCCGATCCCCTGGAGAATCACGAAAGCCCCGCTCTCCGGCGTGCCGATGCGCAGGCCCGCGCTGTAGCGGTCTGCCCCGTGCGTCGGCCGAAAGTTCACCGTCACCTCCATGCTCTCGCCCGGTGCGAGTTCCATCTTGCCCGACGTCGCACTGAAGGCACCGGCATCCTTTCCTGTGATCGATACCTCCGCCGGCAGTGAATGCTTGAGCGGATTCTTCACGGTGATCGTTCCACTGCGAGCCAGCCTGTCCTTCACCGCGCTCAAGCTGAGCAAGCTCTTGTCCGGACGCAGCGGCTCTTCCAGCTCGCGGATCTCGATCTTCCGATACTGGATCTCCGCTCCCTCGAATTGCAGGCAGAGCTTCCCTTCCTTCAAGGCTCCGCCTGTTAGATGCTGCATGCCCTCCAGTCGCGAGCGGACGTGGCCGTTCAGGATGTGCTCGGCGGATTCGTCGGCATGCACGATCACCTCCGAGCGATTCCATCCCGCATGATCGTACTCGGGAAAGCGGCCGAAGTAGGTCTGGTTCTTCGCCTTCCGCAAAAAGCCGCCATTCTCCGGCAGCAAGGAAGCGTCGCCCTGCCCCTGCGGAGCCTGATCGGGATCCGGATGCGCCCAACTGTATCCGCTCTCCCCGATGAAAATGATGTCGCCGCTATCCCCCTCCTGAATCTGATACTCCACCGAGGGCGGCCAGATCTTCGCGGTATTGGACGCGTGATAGAGCAGGCCCGCATCACGGATCGCGTCCTTCCGCGGTGCGAATTTCTTTTCCAGCCAGCGATACTCCAACGCCAGGTGAAAGCGCGAGTAGGAGCCGTCACTCGTGATCACGCCGAAGGGGACCTTCATCGTCGGATCGCTGTCGGCGTACATGTGGATCGCCCCGTCGCGGACCTGCACGATCCGGTCGGGATCCTGACCCACCGGCAGCTTGTCCACCGTCACCGTCCACCCGCTCAGATCCTTGCCGTTGAAGAGGCTCTTCCACTCGCCCTGTGCGCTGGCGGCGGAGGCGATCACGAGAAAGGCGGCAGAGACGGAGAAAAAGTGGGTTTCCATAGGACAAGGCAAAGCAGGGGTTCCTACGGATGAGCAAGGCCATGGTTGTCAGACAGATTGTCATGATCGGGGGCTTCGGGATCCTGAAAAAAGACGCCTGCCGCCCCTAGAGACGGCAGGCAAACCGGGAGACAGGTAAGCGTCAGACCATGCTGTGCAGCCCGACCACATTGCCTTCGGGATCGCGGAAGATGCCGATGAAGCCGTGTGGCGCGATGTCCATGCGCTCTTTCAGCACGATGCCACCGGCGGCAGGGATGCGGGAGAGCACGCCATCGAGGTCGCCCTCGACATTCAGATAGACCATGGTGCCTCCGGCACCAGGCTGACAGCCCTCCATCTGGGTGATCGCGCCACAGACCCCCTTGTCGTGGTCGCCGGGGAAGACCACCATACGGCAGCCTTCCATCGAGGCTGGCTCCAGCTTGGAATCGAGGATGGTGCTGTAGAAGTCGGTGGCATTGGCCAGATCGTTGGTGAAGATCTCGAACCAGTTCAGGGAATTCGTTTTCATGGTGTTGTCAGGTTGGTGGTTGGAATTCCGCCCGTAGATCGGGGCGACACGCACACTCCACCACGGCCCACTGACAACCCTATGTCAGGAGGGTTTTCAAAACACTCCCGTGACCTCAATTCGTCGTCGGAGTGCCCACCCCGGTCTTGCCCGCCACCCTCCGCGGCCTTAAGTCCCGGCCATGGATCTCTCCGAATTCCGCAAGGAATACTCCGACCGCGGGCTGCATCGCGAAGACTTGGACGCCAATCCGATGGTGCAGTTCGAGCGGTGGTTCCAGCAGGCGGTGGAACTGGGCCTGCACGAGCCGAACGCGATGAGCCTGGCCACCGTCGATGCCACAGGACGGCCGCTGCTGCGCACCGTGCTGCTGAAATATTTCGACACGAACGGCTTCGTCTTTTTCACCAACTACCAGAGCCGCAAGGCCAGGCACATCGCCGAGAACCCGCAGGTGTCGCTGCTGTTCCCGTGGGTGATCCTGGAGCGGCAAGTCATCGTGCAAGGCCGCGCCGAGAAAATCTCCGCCGCGGAGTCGCTCAAATACTTCACCTCCCGCCCGCGCGAATCGCAGCTCGGGGCCTGGGTGTCGGACCAGAGTTCGGTGATCTCCTCCCGCAAGCTGCTGCTGCAAAAGCTGGCGGAGATCAAACAGAAGTTCGCCCACGGCGAGGTCCCGCTGCCGTCGTTCTGGGGCGGCTTCCGCGTGGTGCCGGAAACCATCGAGTTCTGGCAAGGCGGCCCAGCCCGACTGCACGACCGCTTCTTCTACGAGTGGAAAGACGCCGGGTGGGAAATCGAGCGGCTGTCGCCGTGATCGCCCCCGGGAGCGCCGGTCTTCAGACCGGCCTGAATGGTTCCTCGATGCTGACTTCTCCCTTCTTGAAGCCACGGAAGGCAACCTGACTCCACTTCGGCCCTACGTGGACGGGGCGACAGTTGCTTCCGGGAAGCATTACTGGACTGCTCTTGACGGGCCCTCATACGGAAAGCAATTCCATCTTCCCACGGTAGGCCATGGCTTCCAGGCCGGCTTGGAAGCACCATTCGAGCCGGTCTGAAGACCGGCGCTCCCGGGAGAAAGCCCGACACGTCACTCCCCCGCCAACCGGATCCCCTCGTCCCCGATCGTGATCTTGCGCTTCTTGAAGAGCGCGCCGGTCGCCTGCTTGAACGCCTTCTTGCTCACGCCGAGCGCCTTGTGGATGTCCTCCGCGGGGCTGGCGTCGCTGATCGCCCAGAAGCCACCGCGCTGCTTCAGCTCTTCTTCGATGCGCGTTTCGAGATCGTCGATCCGCGTGCGGCCGGGCGGATAGAGGGAAAGATCGATCTTCCCGTCGGGGCGGGCTTGGACGACGTAGCCCTTGGTCTTCTCCCCCGCACGCAGGCGGCGGAAGACCTCGTTGGCGAAGAGCACGCCGGAATGCTTGCCCTCGATGATCGCCTTGTAGCCGAGTTCGGTCTTGCCGTAGAGCATCAGCTCCACCTCTTGGCCTTCCTTGTAATCCGGCGGCGTTAGATTGAGATATTTGTTGAGCCGCCGGGTGGCGACGATGCGGCCGCTCGCGTGATCGACATGGACGTGAACGACGTAGGACTTGCCAGCCTCGATCCGCTCCTTTTGCTCGCGGAATGGCAGCAGCAAATCCTTTGGCAATCCCCAGTCAAGGAAGGCACCCACGCCAGTGATCGCCAGCACTTCCAGATACGCGAACTCACCCGGCATCACCTTCGGCTGCTTCAGCGTCGCCACCGGTCGGTCCTCGGAATCGTGATAGAGGAACACATCCACGACCCCGCCGATCTGCCAGTGGCGTGGCATTTCACGGCGCGGCAACAGCACCTCGCCGAGTTCGTCGCCGGCATCGAGGAAGAGGCCGAAAGGCTGCTCGCGGAGGATCGTCAGTTGGGCGCGCTCGCCGATCTTGGCCATGGGAAGAGGAATGAACCGCCAAGACGCCAAGTGCGCCAAGGAAGCAATGATTGATTGTTGGCGACCGTTGCCGGAGATCGAAGCCAAATCCCTCAAAAACTTGGCGACCTTGGCGTCTTGGCGGTTCAAATCTCCCAGATCAGAGCAACTTCCGCTTCTTCGGGTTCCGCTTCTTGCCGCCGAAGACCACTTCCTTGATGTTGAAAGCCTCGGGGTCGTATTCGCCGCGATACCAGCCGATCTGACCATGGAGCGCTTCCATGTATTGGAAGGCCCCGCCGAAATCCTCCGGCGGACAGGCGCGGGCACCATCGATCATCAGCGGCCCGGCTTCCTCTCCCTCCTCTTTTTTCTCCAGCACGACCTCGTGGATCCAGTCCTCCGCGAAATCGTAGCGGTAGAGCAGGCGCAACGGCAGGCGTTTCTTGCCGATGAAGTCGGCGAGCGTGACCTTCAGCTCGTCCTGGAACTCGCCGCCCTTCGGCACCTGGTCGGCGAGGCCGACGGGACCGATCACGTCGGTCAACCGCTTGCCCTTGCCGTGGCGGAACTCGTGCGGGTGCTTGTTTTCCCAGCCCATCGCATCCTGGATGGCGTCGTTGAGCTGGAGGAAATTGAACGACGCCGGCACCGAAAACTGCCGCCAGATCTGCGGCGTGATCTGGTAGAGGAAGACTTTGACGACGATGCGCGGCTGGGACATGCGCCGGAGCTTGAAAGACCCCGGCGCGGGGCGCAATGCGGGAATCCCCGGTTGTCGGGGCAACTGCCCCGGCTATTGTGCCGCGGACGATGGGCGAAACGGTAGATCCCGGCCTCGAGAAAACCCGGCGCTACCTGCCGTGGGTGGTGGCCGTGGCGTTGTTCATGCAGCAGCTCGACGGGACCATCGTGAACACCGCGGTGCCGACCATGGCTGCCTCGCTCGGCGTGGCGTCGCTGAGCCTGAAATCGGTGCTGACGAGCTATACCATCGCGATTGGCGTGCTGATTCCGCTGAGCGGCTGGCTGGCGGACCGCTTCGGGACCAAGCGCGTGTTCGGTTTCGCGGTGGCGGTCTTCACGCTCGGCTCGCTCGCCTGCGGTCTGTCGCAGAACCTGCCGATGCTGATTGCCTCGCGGGTGCTGCAAGGGGTCGGCGCGGCCTTCATGATGCCGGTCGGGCGCATCGCGCTGCTGAAGACCTTCCCCAAGTCCGGCATCTTGCGGGCGATGAACTTCGTGATCATCCCAGCGCTGTTAGGTCCGCTGTTGGGTCCCCTGACCGGCGGACTCATCGTCCACTGGCTGCCGTGGCGGATGATTTTCCTGATCAATCTACCGATCGGGCTGCTCGGGCTATGGCTGGTGAAAAAACACATGCCGGACCATCGGGGAGTGGAGAATGACCGGCTCGATACGGTAGGCTTCGTGCTCTTTGGCGGCGGCGTCGCGCTCCTGTCGTGGGTGTTGGAGATCTTCGGCGAGCACTCGATGGACCCGCTGCCGGTGGCCGGTCTGGCGGCGCTTTCGCTGGCACTGATCGGCGGCTACCTGTGGCACTCGCGGAGGGACCCGCAGCCCTTGCTGCCCCTGGATCTTTTCAAGGTCCGCACTTTCCGCGTCTCGGTCGCGGGCGGGTTCGTCACCCGGCTGGGCATCGCGGGCATGCCGTTCCTGCTGCCGCTCCTCTATCAGCTCGGCATGGGCTTCACCCCATGGCAGGCGGGCCTGTTGGTGATGCCACAGGCGGGCGCGGCGATCGGGATGAAGCTGCTCACGCAGCGAATCCTCGGCCGCTTCGGCCACAAGCAGGTGCTGGTGGTAAACACGCTGCTGATGGGCCTGCTGATCGCGGCTTTTTCCCAAGTCGGCCCCGGCACGCCGGTGTGGGCGATCCTGCTCTTCAGCGTCGCCCAGGGCTGCGTCTCGGCACTGCAATTCACCGCCATGAACTCGCTCGCCTACGCGGACACCAGCGATGCCGAAGCGAGCGACGCCAGCACCATGGCGAGCACCGGGCAGCAGCTCTCGATCAGCTTCGGCGTGGCCTTCGCCTCGCTGGTCACCGGGGCCTTCCTCGGAAGCATCGACCGCTCGGATGCCGCGCTGCTGGTCCCGGCACTGCACAAGGCCTTCCTGCTGTTAGGCGCGGTCAGCGTCGCCAGCGCGGCGACCTTTCTCACGCTCAAGAAAAGCGATGGCGCGAATGTCAGCGGTCATGGGCAGCCGGCCGATACCGATCCGTGAGCTTGGATGTTGAAGCCACTAGCAATGGTGGGTAGCATCCCTTGAATCATGAAGGCGCTTACCCTTGGTCTGATCTGGTGGTGCATAATCGCTCTCGCGCCGGCCCATGCCCAAGTCGTGCCCTCGGATCCGTGGGCCAACCTGGAGACGGTAAAGGAGTTCGTAGTTGGACCGGAAAAGCATGACGTAAAGCAAGGTCCACGCCTTCGCATTCAACTTCTAGAACCTGCTCCCATTTATGGAAGCGGTGGCGGACCAGGGTGGATTACTGACGAAAATGAGAATCTGGATGTCTGGCAAATGGACGTCGGAGATCACGCCTTCCTCTTCACCTCCCAACTCGATCTCTTCATCGACAACCTGTATGCGGGCAAATGCAAACCGAACGACGACGTTCGTTACGGTCACGGCCGACTCTGGGTGAATGGAGTTCCCCGCCTCCTCGTGGAACCTTCCAAAAAACAAAAGCACCTTGTCATTGAAGATCCCGAAGACCCGCAGCCCGAGGGCGGTCTCGTCGATGAAGAGCTCTGGAAGATTTACGTCAAACCATTTGGATCAAGCGGTGGCAGAGGGACAGAGGGGACGCGCACAATAATTACAAATGGAATGACGGTGATCCGCGTCTGGAACAACTGGTTCCATCTTCACGGGGTCAACTACGGCCGGGTCAATCCAGGGGACGAAATCCGGGTGAGAGACGGCCGGGTGAGCATCAATGGGAAAGTCCGCCATCCCGCCTCACCTCAGCCCGACGCTTCCAAGGCGGCGGCCCCGGTTGAGAAAAGCGTATCGCCTCCTGCGAAGCCGGAGGGTCACTGAAGCAGCTTCTTCGCCGGCAGCCACAGCAGTGCTGGCACCAGCAGGCTGAAAGCCAGTGCCCAGCCCGGCGCCTCGCGGCCCGCGGCACCGATCCACGCGTAGAGGAAGCCAACCGGCAGACTGCCACAGATGAGCGAAACGAGGAACCGGCCGAATGGCATGCGCACCAGGCCGGCGGTGCAGGAGACGGCTTCCGGCACGATCGGCAGCGCACGGGAGAGCGCCACCATCCAGCCCCCGCCGCGGGCGAAGAGCAGCTTGCCCTTCTCGAAATCGCCATCGCCTAACAGCTTTCGCGCCGCCCTCTCGCCAATCAGCCGCCCCACCCCGTAACCGCACAGTCCCGCGGTGATCGAGCCCGCTGCGGCGACCAGCCCCCCGATGACGGCACCGTAGACGTAGCCGAGGGCCGACATCACCACGGTCCCCGGCACCGGCAGAAGCAAGTCAGCCGCCAGCAGGCCGATCCCCGCCGCCCACGCCCACGGGCCGGCTCTTTCCAGCCACGCCACGGAACCGGCAAGCGAAAAGCTCTCCTCCCACGCGCCACCCCACAGCAGCCACGTGCCGAGCACGATGGCGGAGAGGGCGATGAACCAAAGGACCAGTCTCATGACGTTAGAAAACCCACCATGCGAGCAGTGACACGACCACGAGGCAAACCCCGTCCAACCAAGCCCCCGCCCGCAGCATCTCACGCTGGGGAATCCTGCCGGTGGCGTAGACGATGGCATTCGGCGGGGTGGCCACCGGCAGCATGAAGCCGCACGAGGACGCAAGCGCCAGCGGGATCACCAGCTTGGAGGGCTCGATGCCAAGCTCCTTCGCCACCGAGTAAAAGATCGGCACCATCAGCGCGGCGGTCGCGGTGTTGCTCGAAAACTCACCGAGCACGATGACAAAGGCCAGCGAGATGGCGATGATCACGATGACCGGCCACCACGCCACCAAGCTCACGATCTCGCGGGCCAGAAACAGGCTGGAGCCGGTCTTGTCGAGCACCGCGCTGAGCACGATGCCGCCGCCGAAAAGCAGCAGCACACCCCACTCCGTGCCGGCTTCCACCTGCTTCCAACTCACTGCCCGCGTGACGACCAAGGCCACCACGACAAGGAGCGCGACCAAGGTGTCGAAGGAATTGGCAATGCCCAGCCGCGGCGCGATGAGGCCGCCAAAGATCCAACAGAGACCGGCGCTCGCAAAGATGACGAGCGTGACGATCCGCGAACGAGTCCAGGTGAAACGCATGAACTCCGGCTTCGTGAAGATGGCCGCCTGCGGCCGGCAGGAGAACCGCAGCACCACGATCATGAGCGGCAGCAGAAGCAACATCGAGGGCAGGCCGAAACGCAGCCACTCCACGAAACCGATCTCCAGCTTGGCCGCAGCAATGCCATTCGGCGGCGTGCCCACCAAAGTACCGAGGCCGCCAATACTGGCAGCGTAGGCCGTGCCGAGCAGCAGGTAGATGGCATTCCCGCGCATGTTTCCCTCGCAGCGGATCTGGCCGAGGATGCCGATCACCAGCGGGATCATGATCGCCGTGGTGGCCGTGTTGCTCATCCACATCGAGAGCCCGGCGGTGGTGGCAAACACCAAGTACGAGACCCGTAGGAAATCACCCTTTCCCGCGAGAACGATGCGATCGGCGATCCACCGGTCGAGCCCCTGCGCGGCCATCGCGGACGAGAGCGCGAAGCCGCCAAAGAACAGAAAGATCAGCGGATCCGCGAAGCCGGCCATCGCGGATTTCAGGTCCATCACCCCGGTGAGCGTGGCGAGCACCGGCACCAGCAATGCGGTGATCGCGAGCGGCAGGGCTTCCGAGATCCACAGGAAGCCGATGCAGAAGAAGATGCCGAGGCCCAGCTTCACCTTGGCGGGATCGAGCCCGGCCCCGGCATGACGGGCCGGATCGATCGGTAGCAACAAGCCTAACGGAAGCAGTGCGAGACCTGCGAGAAGAAGCCAGGTATCCCTCCGCCGGAAGAACGGGCGGGCAGCCTCACGGGCAGGGTCTTCCTGAGGGCGTTCTTCGTCCATCGTGCCCGCGGTTCTGGCGGGAGTTGTGGAAGAGAGCAAGCTCTTGCCCGGAATGCGATGCCATCCGGCTCACTCCTCCTCGTCCTCGCCGCCTTCGGCGAGCGCGGGTTCGAGGCGGCGGAAATGGATTTGGCCGACACGCCGGCCATCGGTGCTGGTGACCTTGGCTTCCCAGCCATTGATCTCCATCGTCTCGCCGACTTCCGGGAAACGGCCGAGCTGCTGGGTGATGTAGCCGCCGACGGTCGTGACCTCGCCGCTATCCATGTCGAGTTCCTCGGCCATGACGGAGAGGTCATTGAGGGTCATCGAACCCTCGATCACGAATTCGTTGTCATTGATCCAGTTCGACTCCGGCTTCTCGTTGTCGAACTCGTCCTGGATGTCGCCGACCAGTTCCTCGATCACGTTGTCGAGGAAGACAATGCCGACCGGAGTGCCGAATTCATCGACCGCCATGGCGAGGTGGGCGCGCTCCTTGAGGAAGAACTTGAGCAGCATGTCCAGCGGCATGGTGTCCGGGACCATCTTCAGCTCGCGCTTGATCCGCATCAGGTCGGGATCGGGCGTGCCGACCAGCTTGAGCACGTCCTTGATGTGGATCAGGCCGATGGCGTTGTCGAGGTGACCGCCCTTCACCAGCGGGAAGCGGGTGTGCTTGCTGCGGCGGGCGACCTCGAGGGCCTTCTCGAAAGGCTCGTCGGCATTGAGCACAACGACTTCCTGGCGCGGCGTCATCACGTCGCGCACCCAGAGTTCGTTCAGGCCGAGCGCATTGATCAGGATCTCGCGCTCGGTCTCGGTGACTTCCTCGGCCCGCTCGCTTTCGGCGACCAACAGCGCGAGTTCGTCAGACGAGTGGATGTGCTCGCCCTCCGCCACCGGATCGATGCCGAAGACCTTTTTCAGGATCCAGTTCGCCGTGCCATTGAGCACGCGGATCGCCCAGTGGAAGGACTTGTAAAAGACATGCAGCGGCCCGGCCAACATCAGCGTGGTGGCGAGCGACTTGCGGATCGCGATCGATTTCGGCAGCAGCTCGCCGATCACCACGTGCAGGAAGGTGAACGACGCGATCGCGAGCAGGAACGAGGTCGCCTTGATCGGGCTGAAGGTCTTGCCCCAGATGTCCACGGAGACCGGGACGTTCATCTTGTAGAGCAGGGGCGAAACCAGCGCCTCGACGAACGGCTCGCCCAGGAAACCGAGCGCCAGCGACGCAATGGTAATGCCTAGCTGGTTCGCCGAAAGGTAACCGTCGAGGTGGCTGACGACGTGATAGGCCGTCTTGCTGGAGTGGGTCGGCTTCTCCTTGTTGACCGCCTCGATCTGGCTCGGCCGCACCTTCACGATGGCGAACTCCGAGGCGACGAAGAAGGCGTTCAGAAGCAGGAAGAAAACAATGCCGGCGAGATACAAGATCGCCTCGCCGGCCGAGGGAAACTCGGTTCGCAGCTCGGCGGACGACGCCAGCAGGAAGATGTCAGGGAGGAAACTCATCCCGGACTAGAGTTTTTCGTAAACGCCTTGGTCTCGGCGTTCGAGTATGGTGAAACCCGCCGATTTGGCGTCGCTCACGGACAGCGGTTTCGCGATCCGTGGCGTGTTCACCTTGGAAATCACCTTGCGCACCGGTTGGCGGCAAAGCGGGCACTGCTCGAGTGCCGGGCGGTCAATGGGCCGCCTGAGTTCAAACCCCTTGCGGCAAACGCGGCAAGATCGTTCAGGATCCTCAGGGTTCTCGGAAAGGTATTCGTAGATGGGCATGAATAAGACGGAAGGACGGGCAGTTACCGCCTTCCGTCAAATCTAAGCGGGCAGCGTGCCGGAATTACCAGCTCGACTTCGTCACGCCCGGGATCATGCCGTGCGAGGCGAGCTCGCGGAAGCTGATACGGGAGAGGCGGAAGCGGCGGATGAAAGCGCGGCGGCGGCCGGAGAACAGGCATCGGTTCACCAGACGGGTCGGGCTAGCGTCACGCGGCAGCATGGTGAGGCCGATATAATCCTTCTCCGCCTTCAGTTTGTGACGGAGGTCGGCAAACTTGGCGACCGTGCGCTCTTTGCGCTCGTTGCGTGCAATCCAGCTCTTCTTGGCCATAATTCGGGGCGCGGTGAATACCCCACCAGCAGACCCGTGCAAGCCCAAACTTGGGATTTTCGCGGGGCAGAATCGTCACTGGGTCGCAACCGGACGTTGCCAGAACGTCGGTGGAAACCGGTTGACCAGCCCTCATAATCGATATCCAAAGCGTTCACAATCAATGGAGTAAATAACCTGATCCGCTCCAAAACGGACCAGGGATTGCTCCAGCAACATGCCCACCCGCGCAAGCAAACGGATCGATTTTTCATTCAGCGCCTGGGTCTCCGCTACCACCTTCGTCAGCTTCAGCGTCTGGAAAGCATGCTTGAGAACCGCCGTCACCGCCCAAGCCGCATGGCCATTTCCCTGATGCTCCGGGAGAAAGGTGTAGGAGACCTCCATGTCATCCCCGTGGTGATGAGGGGCAAGGTAGACCGAGCCGAGGAATTCATCGTCACTGATCCGGCGCACGGACCAGACAGAGGATCGCTCCACTTTTCGAAACAAGGCTTCAGCCTTCTCCCTGGCGACCAAAGGGTCGTCCGGCCCGCCGAGGAAGGCGCGGACGACGGGATCCGTGTAAAGACGAACGAGATGGGGTAAGTCCTCTTCGCGAAGACTCTCGAGCCGGCACTTCGGAGATTCCATCAAGGAGAGATCAACGGGTCGCCAGAGGCCTCGCCCAGAACTTCGACGGAGGCAGGTCATTCGGCCGCAAAACCACGATTCCAGCGTGCTTGGAGCCTTGGTTGAGGTAGTCCGTGATCGGCCGGTCGATGATGGTCATCCGGCCCTTGTCGCGGTCCGAGGTGGCATGGGCGAAATAAGCCCGGCCTTGGAGTTTCACGATCAGCCCGACGTGGGAGGTGTAGCCACCGCTGCCGTTGTAGGTGATCGCGCAGACATCGCCGTCCTGCAGGTAGCCTTCGATGGCGCGGACTCCCTTCTTCGGGATGTGCCAGACCGGCAGGTTCGAGACCCGGGCCTCGATGCGGCCCATTTCAGGCAGCAGCGAGGGGCTGTTCCGCAGGTAGCGGTAGCTTTTCCACTGCACGGTCATCTCGCGGATCTCGCGGCGCAGGCGGACGGCGCCAGGCAGGCGCGGGGTGATGTTTTTCGCCAACCCACGGCGCTCGTTGTCCCAGAAAACCTCCTCCAGGTGGTGCATCCGGCTGAGGTAGCCGCCGGTGCAGACGCCGCCGCGGTAGCGCTCAACCTCCACCATGTGCAGCATGTCCTGCGGAATGTAGGGAGCCGGCTTGTAGCGGAGCATGCGGGCGAAGGCCAAGGCGTTCTCGTAGTAGGTCCAGCAGTCCATCCCGCCGAGGTTCACCACCGGCGACTCGATCTTGTCGTGTACCTCCAGCGTGTAGTTCACGTAGGGTGTGCCAACCATCGCCCGTGCGGCGCGGATGGTGCGGGCGCCGAGCGGGAGTTGCCGCCAGTTCTCCTTTTCCGCCTGCTGGACCAGCGTCCGGAATTTCGCGTCGCCCTTGAAGATGGTCCCCATCGGCAGCCGCACCGGGCTCGGCGGGGTGACGGTGTGCTGGGCGGTCACCGGCAGCACGGCCAGCATCAAGGCGGAGAGGACGACCAATTTCATGCGTCGCATCCTACGGAGATCTTAGAAAAAGCAAAGGAGCATTCCGAATCGCCCGCTACGTGGAACGCCGCAGGGCTTGAAAGGTGAGGGTCGCGGCGGTCATCGTCCCCAGCATGAGCTACGAGGCACCCAGCAGTCCGCGCGATGAAATCGACGGCGTGATCTATTTTCCGCGGCTATGCCACAAGGTCCGCTTGCACGCCACCGGTAAACTTCACCCGCAGTATCACGCCAACCTCGGCGGCGGCATGGACCTGTGGACCTGCCAATTCTTTGGCGTGGACTACCCTGCGCTCGCCGAGCAGATCCGCGCCGGTAAGTCCGACGCCGAAGCGCTCGCCTGGGCCCGGGACAACGGCACCGCCCGCAGCGCGACGGAATTCGCGTGGTGGTCCGCCTTCATGCGCACCCGCGGCTTCCGGGACGACATCGCAGGGAAGCTGGTGCAACGCAAGGCCGAGTCCGGCTTCCAGGACCGGGACGACATCCTGACCTTCATGGACTACATCGACGCCGACGAGGGACGGCTCTAACAGCTCACTCCAACAGGTGCTGGAGCCCCTTCGGGTCCATGGCATGGCGGGCGGCCGTTTCGCGATCGATGGTCCCTTTGCGGACCAAGGCAGCGAGCGAGCGCTCCAAGGTCACCATCCCCTCCTCCACCCCGGTCAGCATGGCATTGCGCAGGTAGTGGTCCTGCCCTTCGCGGATGCCGGTGGCGACGGCCGGGGTCACGATGAGCTTCTCGATCGCCGGCATCAGCTTCTTGGCTTTCGTCGGCACCAGACGTTGGGACAACACGGCGCGCAGTGACGACGCGAGTTGCACCCGGATGAGCGGCTGCTGGTGACCGGGAAAGACATCCACGATCCGGTTCACCGCCGAACTCGCCGTGCCTGAATGCAGGGTCGCCAGCACGAGGTGCCCGGTCTCCGCCGCGGTCAGCGCTGCGGTGATCGTTGCGAGGTCCCGCAGCTCGCCTAACAGGATCACGTCCGGATTCTCCCTCAAGGCCGCCCGCAGTCCCGTGCTAAAGCTTTCCACATCCGACCCGACTTCGCGCTGGTGAATGAGGCACTGGTTCTCGCGGTGCTCGTATTCGACTGGGTCCTCAATGGTGATCACGTGGCGCGACCGGGTCCGGTTGAGATGATCCACCAAGGCCGCCAGCGTCGTCGACTTCCCGGAGCCGGTCGTGCCGGTCACCAGCACCAGCCCGCTTGGGTAAGAAATCAGCTCCAGCAGATCCTCGGGCAATCCCAGATCGGCGAGCGGCGGGATCTTCTGGCGGATCGGCCGGAGCGCCGCAGCCACCCCGTCGCGATGGCGGAAGACATTGATGCGAAAACGCCGGCTGCCCCCGGAAAGCTCCCAGCGGGTCGCAAAATCGGTGCTGCCGCTTACCTCAAGCTCGCGCCTCGATTCCTCATCGGGGATGAGTTCCAGGATCTTCGCAGCGTCCGGCGGATCCGCGTCGAGAAAGGACAGCACGCCATTCCTCCGCACCCGCGGCCGCTTTCCCGAGGAGAGAAAAAGGTCCGACGCATCAAGCGCCGCCGCCTGATCGATGAGCGCGAGCAAATCCGGCCCGGACCTGACCGGTGACGGAGCCTTTGTGGGAACCGGCTCCTGCGCCTTGGCGAAGTCGGCCACGGCTTTCGTAAGCGGGTCATGGTCTTCCACGGCGGGCGGCAAGGCCTCGGCGGCGTGGATTTCGATCCGCAGTTCGTCACTGGAAGGAAGAACCGCATAGCCAAAGGCCGCCCCATCCGACGCCCGGAACGTTCCCTCCCGGCGCCCTGAGACCTCGTCGCCCGTGATCTCCCCTGCGATCCGTCCGAGCATGTCCGCCCGGAAGGCCGGCATCGAGAGTTCGATCGTTTCGCCTCCTTTGAGCAAATACGGGACGGCATCCGAGACCAGCACCAGCCGCTCGGCCCGCTTCTCCATCATCAGTTTCAGGAAAGTATCAATGACTGCCATGGTCGCCGTGCTCTCCACGAAAAGCCGCCGGGCGGCGGAATCGTCTCTCCGGACGAAAATGAAAGCTTGCGTTTATTTCGGACATCTTAAATATCAACCCATTGTCCACGGTGTCATCGCTTCCCCGGCGCTGCACCATCCCGCCGAACGATGCAGTTCCCCACCCTTCAGACTGTCCTGTTTTTTGCCGCGCTGGCTTTGCCCGCGGCAGCGCAGACGCTTCAGCCCGCCTTGGAGCAGCGTTACGAATCCGGTCAGTATCTGATCACACTCGGAGCCTCGACGGTGAATCAACATGCCGGGATCGATCTGCGGAATGGTCCCGGTAACGCGTGGATTTTCGACTTCTGTGCCGACTTCAGCGCGGGCGTGAACAACAGCTCGCACTACAACGTGAGCGCAGGCTTCGGCAGCCTCACGCTCGATCAGGCCGACGACCTTTCCGCCCTGCTCTACAACACCCTGCCGGTCTTCGATGGCATGGTGCGCGACGCGATCACCGCCAGCGGGGACGATTGGCCGGACGTCGGCTAC
Organism: Luteolibacter arcticus; assembly: GCF_025950235.1. Classification (NCBI taxonomy): domain Bacteria; kingdom Pseudomonadati; phylum Verrucomicrobiota; class Verrucomicrobiia; order Verrucomicrobiales; family Verrucomicrobiaceae; genus Neoluteolibacter; species Neoluteolibacter arcticus. The sequence continues at coordinate 354,842 of NZ_JAPDDT010000004.1, forward strand.
AGCGGCTACAACGACCTTCTCGCCTACGCGGCCGGCATGCAGCTCGCATTGTGGGAAATCATTCACGACCCCGCGTCGGGTGACCTCGATTCCGGCAACTTCAGCGTCGATACCGTCGCCGATCCGGATGTCGCCTTGGGCCGTAGCAACGCCGACGCTTTCCTCGACGGCATCGCCGGCGGCTGGACCTCTCAGCCCGGCTTCACTTTCGAATACGCGCGACCTACCGATGCGGGCGGCACTCCGGTTCCGAATGGCCAGGACCGCCTCTGGGTTGTCATCCCGGAGCCCTCATCCGCGCTGCTCGGTGCCTTCGGCTTGCTCTTCCTGCTGCGCCGCCGCCGCGCCTGAAACCATCCTCCCCAAAGATCCCCGTCCGGCCTCGTGCCGGCGGGGATTGATTTTTTCCGGGGCTGGACGCTCCGCGGGCGGCATCTAAACTCCCGCGCATGTCCGAATTCGTCTATCAGGATCCCTTCCCGCTCGGTCCCGACACCACTGAATACGAGTGCCTCACCGCGGAGCACGTCGCCGTCTCGGAATTCGAAGGAAAGACGATCCTGAAAGTCGCGCCGGAAGGCCTCGCCCTGCTCGCCAACGAGGCGATGAAGGCGATCAATTTCACCCTGCGTCCCAGCCACCTCGCGCAGGTTGCGGCCATCCTCGACGACCCCGAGGCCACCGAAAACGACCGCATGGTCGCGCTGATGCTGCTGAAGAACGCCGAGATCGCCGCCAAGGGCATCCTCCCCGCCTGCCAGGACACCGGCACCGCCACCGTGGTCGGCAAGAAGGGCCAGCAAGTGTGGACCGGCTGCGATGACGCCGAGTGGCTGTCGAAGGGCATCCACAAGACCTATCAGGAGGAAAACCTGCGCTACTCGCAGACCGCCCCGCTCACGATGTATGAGGAGGCGAACACCAAGACCAACCTCCCCGCCCAGATCGATCTCTACGCCTCTGAAGGCGACGCCTACAAATTCCTCTTCGTCTCGAAGGGCGGCGGCTCAGCCAACAAGACCTTCCTCTATCAGGAAACCAAGGCACTCCTGAATCCCAAGCGCCTCAAGGAATTCTGCGTCGAGAAGATGCGCTCGCTCGGCACCGCCGCATGCCCGCCGTATCACCTCGCCATCGTCATCGGCGGCACCTCGGCAGAGACCTGCTTGAAGACCGTCAAGATGGCCTCGACGCGCTATTACGATGCGCTGCCAACTTCCGGTAACATCCAGGGCCAGGCCTTTCGCGACATCGAGCTGGAGAAGGAGCTGCTGGAAGCCGCGCGCAACATCGGCATCGGCGCGCAATTCGGCGGGAAATACTTCGCGCTTGATGTCCGGGTCGTCCGCCTGCCGCGTCACGGCGCGTCCTGTCCGGTGGGCATCGGGGTCTCCTGCTCGGCCGACCGACAGGCGAAGGCGAAGATCACCAAGCACGGCATCTTCCTTGAGAAGCTCGAGAAGGATCCCGGCCGCTTCATCCCGGAGAAGTATCGCGATTGGAAATTCAAGGGCGTCGAAATCGACCTCGATCAGGGCATGGAAAAGACCCTCGCGACCCTGACCAAGTATCCCGTCACCACCGCCGTCTCGCTCAGCGGCACCATCATCGTCGCCCGCGACATCGCCCACGCGAAGCTCAAGGAGGTGCTCGATGAAACCGGCGACCTCCCCGCCTACTTCAAGGACTATCCGATTTACTACGCCGGCCCCGCCAAGACGCCCGCAGGCTATCCGTCCGGCTCCTTCGGCCCCACCACCGCCGGCCGTATGGACAGCTATGTGGATCTCTTCCAAAGCCACGGCGGCTCCAAGGTCATGCTCGCCAAGGGCAACCGCTCGCAGGCCGTGACCGACGCCTGCAAGGCCCACGGCGGCTTCTACCTCGGCTCCGCCGGCGGCCCCGCCGCCTTGCTCGCCAAGGAACACATCAAGAGCCAGGAAATCGTCGAATACCCCGAATTCGGCATGGAAGCCGTCTGGAAGATCCGCGTGGAAAACTTCCCCGCCTTCATCCTCGTGGACGACAAGGGCAACGACTTCTTCAAGAAGATCAACGAGTGCCCGGTGTGCGTGTGACAACAAGCGTCTCCCTATGACCGGCCTAGTGTCCATCATGGACTACCTCGAGAGCGAGGCATCGAGACACGAAAAGCATGAGTTCGTTGGCGGCCTCGTCTTCGCCATGTCCGGTTTTTCGAATCTCCATAACGTGATTGCCGGCAATGCCCTCGCGATCCTTCACAGCCAGTTGCGAGGGAAGGCCCCCCACGTTTTCAACAGCAGCACCAAGATTCGCGTTCAACGCCCCGACCACACTCGCTTCTACTATCCAGACGCGATGGTCGTCTGCCATCCGAACCCAGCGACCGATTACTTCCAGGACCAACCGGTCGTCGTGGTCGAGGTGCTGAGCGAGTCCACCCGACGCGCCGACCTTGGGGAGAAGCGCGATGCCTACCTGACGGTTTCCGCCCTCAAGGTGCTGCTTCTCGTCGAGCCCGACAGCGCCTCAGTCACTGTCCACCGCCGCCGCGCCGAAGGTGGGTTTGCCATCGAGCGCCACGACAGCTTGGAAGGCACCATCCCGCTGCCCGAGATCGAGGTATCCCTGCCGCTGGCGGAGCTCTACGCGCGAGCGGAAATCCCGGACTAGCAACTTCGGGACCAGCTCTGAACTGCCTTGCCTGCGCCCCCTTGAGAGAGGTAGGCTCGAGTCGATGAATTGGTCCCTTTTGCCTCTGCTTGCCGTCGTCCTGCTCGGCTCCTGCAAATTCAAGGCAGTCGTCTCGAGCGGATCGGAACTGAAAGGCGAAGGCATCACCTTCCAAGTACCCGACGAAACGTCCTCTTCCTCCTCCGGCTCCGGCGGGATCGAGTTCAACGGCGAAAGCGTGAAAGCCAAGACCGACGGCAAGACCCTGACGGTGGACGACAAGGACTATGGCGCGCTCAAGTCGGGAGACGTGGTGGATCTCCGGGAGAAAGGAAAGGTCCTCGTGAATGGAGCTGAACGCTCTCCCGTGACGCCTTGAGCCTGCTCACCTCGAAATCCCCCGCTTCGACCCTTCGATGAACTCGATCAGGTGCTTCACCGGCTCATGGTTCGCGGGGCGGTCCGCTTTCAGCGAGCTGAGCTGGTTAGTGAGATTGATGTCCTTTTTCAGGAAGAGCTTCTTGTAGGCGGACTTGAGCGCCTTGATATCGTCCTCGGAAAAGCCGCGGCGCTGAAGCCCGACTTGGTTGAGCCCACGGGTGGCGGCAGGATTGCCGTCGATGATCATGTAGGGCGGCACGTCCTGGACCACCTTCGCGCAGCCGCCGACGATCGAGTGGCAGCCGATCCGGCAGAACTGGTGGATCGCTGCGAGACCGGAGACGATCGCGTAATCCTCTACCTCGACGTGACCACCGAGGGTGCCGTTGTTGGAGAGAATGATGTGATTCCCCACCTGGCAATCGTGGGCGACGTGGGAGTAGCAGAGGAAGAGATTGTCGTTGCCGATCCGGGTTGGCGTGTGGACGTGGGTGCCACGGTGGATGGTGCAGTTCTCGCGGAAGACATTGCGGTCGCCGACCTCAAGGAAAGTCGGCTCGCCCTCATACTTGAGGTCCTGGGTCTTCCCGCCGACCGCGGCGAAGGGGAAGAACTCGTTATCCTTCCCGATCCGGCACGGGCCGCCGAGGATGACGTGGGAGTGGAGCACGCAGCCGTCGCCGAGTTCGGCACCGGCCTCGATGATGCAGTACGGCCCGACGCGGACGTTCGCGCCGAGCTTGGCTTCCGGGGAGATGATCGCCGTCGGATGGATCACGGGCGGGATTCCGAACGACCCGGCCGGGGATGGCGAACGTTTTTTGCGCTGCGTGGTGCGAGGAGATTTGGGGAACCCCGGAATCACGCGGAAAGGCGTGAAATTTAAAAAGCGGAGTGGACGACCTTGACGCCTTGATCGGCGCCTCCCTCAACGCATGAACATCAGGCCGCTGAAGTACCATTCGGCCAGTTTCCATCCGCCGAACATCCACGTGAACGCACCGAGGATGAGGAAGGGGCCGAAAGGCAAAGGCCTGCCAAAACCAATCCGCCCCAGCGCCGCTGCCACGATTGCATAGAGCGAAGCCGCGAAGAGACCGAACAAGACCCCGGCCCAGCCGAAGAAGGCACCGATGGCTCCGAGAAGGTGCACGTCGCCCATCCCCATGGCCTCACGGGGAATCACGGCACCGGTTCCCATGCCCTCCAGCGATTTCAGCTCATCCAGTGGGATGACTTTTCCGCCCGGTAGCACGATCTCATGTTCGCGGATCGTCACTTCACCCGCCCCGAAGCCTTCGCCATTCGCGACGACCTCGGTGGCCTCGATGACCAGCCGGTCGGTCTTGCGGAAGAAGAGGTCCCACCACGCGGTCTTCTCGCCGTTCATCTCGAAGAAGATCGGATCCACCTCATTGTCCGGCTCGATCAGCTTCCACGGCACCGGTTCCGGAAAGGCGACCTTCTTCTTTCCAAAGGCAAGCTTTCCCAGCCGCACCATGCACCACAGCCCGCAGAAACCCATGATCCAGCCCACGACGGAATGCTTCAGCCCGTCCTTCAGCGTGGGATCCCAACCCGCCCATCCCGCGAGATCGGTCAGCCTCGGCCACAATGCCGCCGCTCCCAACCCGGCAATCGAAATCGCCGTGGTGAATGAGGTCGGGATGATCATGTGCTCGGCATCGATGAAGGTGATCGCAACGAACAACGCGGCCATGACCCACAGCGGCAGAAGTGCGCCCAACTCCAGCCGGATCAACTGGCCGAGCGGGACCGACGATTGCAGGAACCACCAGAGGGCGGCGAAGAGCAGCGCGGTGAGCAATTCCACGCCGAAGTAGCGGAACGCGATCGGGGCCTTGCAGTTGGCGCATTTCCCGCGCAGCCACAGCCAGCTCACCAGCGGAATGTTCAGCCGCATCGGAATGTCGGCCTTGCACTTCGGGCAGAACGAGCGCTTCGGCTCATTCACCGAAAGCCCGATGGGCACCCGGTAAATGACCACGTTCAGGAACGACCCAATGCAGGCGCCGAGGAGGAAGGTCGGCACATACCAGACGGGATGGGCCAAAGATGGGAAAATCTCGATCAAGGTGGCACCATTCAATCGCAGCGAAAGCATTTCGGAAATCCGAAATTTCTCGGGGCTCCAGCCGCCTCCCCGGGCTTGCCTCACCGTCTCCAACAGGCATTGTTCGCGGGGTGATGCGGCTGCTTGGCTTATTGTTATGTTTTTCCGGGGTGGTGCATGCCCTCCCCACGCCGCCTGACCCCGCTTCGGTCGCAGTGCTCTACAATTCGGCCTCGGCGGATTCGAAGGCGCTGGCGGAGTTCTACGCAAAGGCGCGCAACATCCCCGCGGACCATCTGGTGGGCCTGGAATTGCCGGATGCCGAAGAGATCTCCCGCAAGGATTTCGATGACAAGCTGCGCAGCCGCCTGATCCGCGAGTATGACCGCCGCGAATGGTGGACCCGCGGCCTGGGCCCGCAAGGAAACCTGACCCCGACCGTGTCGAAGATACGCATCCTGGTCTGCATGCGCGGGGTGCCGAGCCGGATCATCGGAACGGGGCCCGCGCTGCCACCTCCGCCCGGCAAGCAACCCTTCGCCGACACCACCCAGGCGGCCGTGGACTCGGAACTCGCGCTGTTAGGGATCGAGGGCTTGCAGGTCGAGGGATTCCTCACCAACCCCTACTTCAAGCAGGAGAAGACCGCCGCCGAGGCGAGACTGCCGATGACCTTGGTCGGACGCATCGACGGCCCGACCAAGGAGATCTGCGCGCAAATGATCAAGGACGCGGTGGAGGTCGAGCAGACCGGCCTGTGGGGAATGTCGGTCATCGATCTGTCGCAGAAGTATCCCGAAAGTCAGGAAGGCGACCCTGCGATGGAAAAGATCGCCAAGGCCCATCGCGACGCCGGCATTCCGGTGATGGTGGACCGCTTTCCGGACACCCTGCCGGTGAACTATCCGCTCGGGGAAACGGCCCTTTATTTCGGATGGTACGACTGGAACGTGAACGGCCCGTTCACCAACCCGAACTTCAAATTCAAGAAGGGCGCGGTGGCCGTGCACTTGCACTCGTTCAGCGCCACGCAGCTCCGCGATGCGACCAAGAACTGGGCCGCCCCACTGCTGGCCAAGGGAGCGGCTGCCACGCTCGGCAACGTGTATGAGCCCTACCTGGCGTTGACCCACAACTTCGACATCTTCAACGCCCGGCTGATGGCGGGTTACACCTTGGTCGAGGCCGCCTACATGTCGGTGCCCGTGCTTTCGTGGCAGAACGTCGTGCTCGGCGACCCTCTCTATCGCCCCTTCCTGCACCTCGACGGCAGCGGCGAAAAGACCGAGACCGACCGCGACTACCGTGCGATCCGGCTGGCAGCTATGCGCTGGAAGGAAGATCCCAAGCAAATGGAAGCGATGCTCAGAGAGGCCGCCGACCGGCTGAAAAGCGGTGTCTTGTTAGAATACATCGGCCTTTCACTCGCCGCTCGGAAGGAAGACGAAGCGGCCGCCGCCGAGTTTCGCAAGGCCAAGCTCTACTACACGATCAAGCCGGACCGGCTGCGCATGGACATGCATCTCGCGGCGATGGAACGCGAACGGGGGAAAAAGGATGAGGCGATCAAGCTGCTGCGCGGGGCCCGCACGCTCAACGCGGACATCCCGGAATCGCTCGCGGCGGCATCGTGGCTGACCATTCTCGACCCCCCTCCCCCGCCGCCGGCCCAGCCGCAACCGCCGAAGAAATGAAGGACTACGCGGGACTTCTCGCCGCCGTGTGGGGTCAGTCCGGCGTGGCCGAGCCATCGCCGGTGCCCTTGCCTCCCGAGCTGGAACTCCAGGCGCTGTGGTTCGCCGGGGCATTCGGACGGGATTTCCGCGACGCTTCGGGGAAGCCCGTGCGCATCGTTCAATTCGGCGAGTGGAACCGCTCTGCCGGACCGGATTTCCTGCAGGCCGCGGTCGAGATTGGCGGGCAGCTTCGCGAGGGGCCGATCGAGCTGGACCTGCGCCCCTCGGACTGGGAAGCGCATGGCCATGGGGCGGATCCAGCATTTGAGGATACCGTGCTGCACGTCGTCTTCACCGGCGGTGGACCCGAGAGCTTCACCCGCACGCTGGGCCACCGCGAGGTGCCACGGGTCACGATCCCGCGCGATGTGTTAGAAGGAGCCCTCCAGAACCCACGCTGCGAAATGGCGATCGCGAAACCCGGCCGCTGCGTGCATCCCCTGGCGGCCATGCCCCCGGTAGCCGTGGCCGCCCTGCTACGTCAAGCGGCCGAGCACCGCGCTGCACAGAAGGCTGCACGCCTCCTGCGAACGGCCGATGCCCATGGTCGCGACGCCGCTCTCTATCAAGCGGTGGCGGAGACGCTCGGCTATCGCGCGAATGCGCTGGCGATGCGGCTTCTCGCCCAGCGGATGCCGCTGTCTGCGCTGCGGGAAGACCCGGCGCACACCGAGGCGCTGCTTTTCGGCGCGGCTGGCTTCCTCGCTCCCGATCTCCACGAAAAAGCTCCGGCGGACACCCGCGAGCACCTCCGGGGCCTCTGGGAAACCTGGTGGAAGGCCCGCGGTCGATGGGAGTCCGCCCACGCCATTCCGTGGAAGATGGGCGGCCAACGGCCGGCGAATCATCCCCACCGGCGCGTTGCGGCATTGGCCGCCGTGGTGCGGGAGTGGACGAAATTCCGCAAGCTCGCCACCTCGCAGCCGTTCGACCCGGAAGCACTGGTAAAGCTGCTGTCGAAGCTCGACGATCCCTTCTGGACGAAGCGCCACACACTCTCGTCCGCCGCGACCGCGCGACCGATCGCCTTGTTCGGGAAAGCGCAGGCGACGGAGCTGCTGGCGAACCACCTGTTCCCCCTCGCCTTGCACGAGGGCGAACCCTTCGAGCGCTACCTCAAGGTCAGCGCCGGCGCTCGGAACGAAAAGGTCCGCCGCTGCGCGATCCGCCTGTTCGGCAGCGAGGATGCGGCGGCGACGTGGCTGAAAAAAGCTGCCTATCATCAGGCGCTGCTCCAAATCTACCGCGACTTTTGCTTGGAAGACGCCAGCGACTGCGCCGATTGCCCCTTCCCCGAACAGCTCGCCCAATGGCGCCCATAGCCTCCGGTCTTGTATCTTGCGTCTCTCTTCCATGACCTCCCTCGAAGCCCTCGTTGCCCTCAACCTGCTGCCGAAGATCGGCCCGGTACGCATCCGCCGTCTGTTAGAACGCTTCGATTCCGCCGAGGCCGTGCTGGTCGCGACAAAGGACCGGCTGATGCAGGTGGACGGGATCGGGCCGGAAACGGCGGGGATTCTCGTGAAGTGGCAGGATCACGCCGACCCGCTGCAGGAGTTGGAGGAGGTGAAGCAGCGCGGGCTTTCCTTGATCACCCCGGAAGACCCCGCGTTCCCGCCAGCGCTGCGACAGGCCTACGATGCACCGCTGTTTCTCTACGTCTGGGGCAAGCTGGAGGAACGCGACCGCCACGCGATCGGCGTGGTCGGCACCCGGCGCATCACCCACTACGGCCGCGAAGCGACCAAGAAGCTCGCCTATCAGCTATCCCACGCCGGCTTCACCATCATCTCGGGCCTGGCGCGCGGCGTCGATACCGTGGCCCATGAGGCCGCGCTTGCGGCCGGCGGTCGCACGGTGGCCGTGCTCGGTTCCGGGCTGGCGAAGCTCTTCCCCGCAGAGAATCTGGCGCTGGCAGAAAAGATCGCCTCCGGCAATGGCGCGGTCGTGAGTGAGTTCCCGCTCCACACGGCACCCGACAAGCAGACCTTCCCGCAGCGCAATCGCATCGTCGCCGCATGGTCGCAGGCGCTGCTGGTGACCGAGTGCCCGGCTTGGTCCGGCTCGCTGATCACCGCGAACCTCGCCAGCGACTACGGACGGCCGGTCTATGCCGTGCCGGGGCCAATCAATGCCCCGACCTCCACCGGCTGCAACAAGCTGATCCGCGACGGCGCGACGCTGGTGATGGATGCCGGCGACATCATCGACGATCTCGGCGAGCTCCCCTTCGCTCGTCAGACGACGCTGCCGTTGGAAACCGAGAGCAAGGCGATCCCGGAACTGCCGTCCGAGGAGGCGACGGTTTTCTCGGCCCTCGGCGAGGGAGAGTCAGGCGTGGACCGCCTGATCGAGCGAACCGGCCTTTCCGCCTCCACCGTCTCGGCCACCCTCATGAAGCTGGAAATGCGAAGGCTGGTCCGGGCGCTGCCGGGTTTCCGGTATGTGAAGCGATGAATGGGATGCCGCCATTCGTGCGATTCCTAGCGAGGCTCCTCCTCGAAATGCCGGGGACACTCCTCTGGGTGGGCGGGATGATTTATCTCTTTCTGTCCTGCTGGATTGCATTTGAAAGCCCGGCCTCGCATCGCCTTGGACCCCTCATTTCCATGGGCGTGTCGTTCATTGCGATCCTGTTCGGATTCGCCATGGCAGCGTGCTCGGGAATACTCAATGGAGCAAAACGCTATCGAATGCCCGGAGCGCGACTACCCGCCTACCTCGGTCTGGAACTCCTCGAAGCCCTGCTGGCGATCTCGTGCGTATGCGTTGCTCTTACCGCAATAGCGATGTTTGCGAAGGGAGAGCCGTTGACCGGAATTCTTTGGACGTGCGGTGAAGCGATCGTTGCTTTCTTGCTGGTGAGGACTTGGCGAAATCTCCGGTCCAAGGGGCAGATCTGGCGCGCGGAACTGATCGATCAACCGCCTCCGTTCGATCCCGGGCAATAAGCTCCGGGAACTCGCGAACCCGCCCACGGAGGCATGCCATTGATCCGGCCGGTCCGGGCCACAGAAATATCCATCCCCTACGGGGATCGCCAGTCAGTTTCAGGAATGCCCTTGCCAAGTTGGCCCCGGGCCGTCTAGTGCGTCGCCGTCGACCGACCTGCCGATTTCATGGGAAAAATCCTCATCATTGCCGAAAAGCCCTCCGTCATGAACGACCTGAGCAAGGCTTTGGCCAAGGCTCTGGGCAAGTTTGAGAAAGCCGGCTCCGGGCGGGATTCCTTCTTCGAGAACGACAATGCGGTCATTACCTCCGCCGTCGGTCACTTGGTCGAGCTGCGGATGCCGACCGGCCCGAACGGCAAAAAGCTGCCGTGGAAATTCGAGGTGCTGCCGGCCATCCCCGAGCGCTTCGAGCTCGACCCGATCCCGGATTCCGAGGCCCGGCTCAAGCAGGTGCTCAAGCTGGCCAAGCGCAAGGACGTCGACCAAATCGTCAATGCCTGCGACGCCGGCCGTGAGGGCGAACTGATTTTCCGCTACATCATGGACATCGGCGGCATCGACAAGCCGGTGAAGCGGCTGTGGATGCAGTCGATGACCAACCAGGCGATCATCGATGCCTGGGAAAAACTTCGCTCCGATGAGGAGATGCGCCCGCTGGCCGATGCCGCGAAGTGCCGCTCGGAGTCCGATTGGCTGGTCGGCCTGAATGCCACCCGCGCTCTCACCTGCTTCCGCTCCCGCCACGGCGGCTTCAATATTACCGCCGCCGGCCGCGTCCAGACGCCGACGCTGGCCATCCTCGCCGCCCGCGAGTCGGAGATCCAGGCCTTCAAGCCGAGCGCCTATTTTGAAGTCCACGCCACCTTCGGCGTCGCCGCCGGCGACTACCTCGGCAAGTGGATCGACGAAGCCTTCAAAAGGAACGAGACCAACCCGCACGGCCGCCCCGAGCGGATCTGGGATGTTTCGCTCGCCGATGCGATCAAGGCGCGTTGCGACGGCAAGACCGGCACCGTTTCCGAGGACAAGAAGGCCCAGTCGCAGATCTCCCCACAGCTCTACGACCTGACCACGCTGCAGCGCGAGGCCCCGTTCACCGCCAAGGGCACGCTCGCCATCGCCCAGGCGCTGTACGAGAAGCACAAGATGATCACCTACCCTCGTACTGACTCCCGCTATCTGCCGGAGGACTACGGGGACACCGTGCGCGAGACCTTGCGCGACATCGCCAACTCCGACCTCGGCGTGGCGAAGTATGCGAAGGCCGTGCTCGACGGGAACCAGGAGAGCGGCCCGCGCTTCCACAAGTCGAAGCGCGTGTTCGACTCGAAGAAGGTCTCGGACCACTTTGCCATCATCCCGACCGGCAAGTTCGCCAAGCTCAGCGACACCGAGGAGAAGCTCTACGACATGATCGTGAAGCGCTTCATCGCCGTGTTCTTCCCCAGCGCGGAGTTCGAGCAAACTACCCGTCTCACCCGGATCACCACCGAGTCGATCACCGACACCTTCAAGACCGAAGGCCGCGTGCTGGTGAAGACCGGCTGGCTGGAAGTCTATGGCCGCCGCCCCGGCGTCGCCTCCGGCAAGGACGAGCTCACCCAGGTCACCGCCGGCGAGAAGGCCCCCGTGAAGGAAATCGAAGTCCATCACGAGCAGACCAAGCCACCCGCACGCTTCACCGAGTCCACGCTTCTTTCGGCGATGGAAGGCGCGGGCAAGCTCGTCGATGACGAAGCCCTCGCCGAAGCCATGTCCGAGCGCGGCCTTGGCACGCCGGCCACCCGCGCGGCGATCATCGAAGGCCTCATCGCACAGAAATACATCGTCCGCGATGGCCGCGATCTCCACGTCACGCCGAATGGCATGCGGCTGATCCACATCCTGAACGAGATGAACATCGCCGGCCTCACTTCGCCCACCATGACCGGCGAGTGGGAGTACAAGCTGCGGCAGATGGAACACGGCCAGCTCCAGCGATCCACCTTCATGAAGGAGATCGAGGACTACACGAAGGACATCGTGGTCCGCGCGAAATCCCTCGCCGCCGAGATCAAGAACCGCGCCTTCCCGGATCTCTCTGCCGCCTGCCCGAAATGCGGTGCGCAGGGTCTCAAGCAGACCGACGAATCCTACGAGTGCCGGACGCCCGACTGTGGCTTCAGGGCCAAGAAATACATCGCCGGTCGCCCGCTGTCCGAGGATGAGGCCCGCGAACTCTTCAGCAAGCGACTCGTCGGCCCGCTGGAAGGCTTCAAGAGCAAGTTCAACAAGCCCTTCGATGCCGCGCTGGAGCTTGACGACAAGTTCAAGGTCAACTTCGTCTTCGGCGACAAGGATGAGCCCGACGTAGTACTCACCGACGAGATGGTCGTAGCCACCGCACCGCTGGCCGACGGCCGGCAGGTGAAGGTCTATGGCACCGACAAGGCCTACCTCGTCCCCGAGCTGAAGACCAAGAAAGACCCCGAGGGCGTGCGTATCGGCAAGACCATCCTGCAAAAGGAACTGCCACTGGAGCAGGTGCTTAAGATGCTCGCCGAGGGTAAGACCGAGCTGATCAAGGGCTTCGTCTCGAACAAGACCAAGCGCGGCTTCGACGCGTTCCTGACGTTTTCGCCTGCCGATGGCAAGGTCGGCTTCGAGTTCCCGCCACGGGCGCCGAAGGTCCCGAAGGCGGCGAAGTGACCGGCGGCGAGCGTCGCCAGGAGCACGGATTTCGATCCTCTTGGAAATCCACGGGAGCACCCGGGTGGAGTGAACTCCACACGTGCTCGCGGGCCGCGGTCTAACCGATCCGACCTTGGCCCGGATTCCGCTCCCACGACTCCCCTGCGGAGGTTCTGTTCAATATACGCCGATTTTGGACCTTACAGGGGTTCCATAAGATCCACTTGAATCAAACCACTACTACCAATCCGGATCATCTAACATTTAAGTTACCTTAACAAAAACCTCAGAACCCCTTATTCCACAAGGAGCTCCTTCCTTGAAAGCCCCCGTCTTCACGACTATCCGGTTCTGGGCATCATATGCGAGACTAGGTGTTTTCTCCTGCAAAAACGTCTTGCCAGTTAAACCAATTCCCCCTCTACTCCGCCCGTCCCTCACAGGACACCCCGCGCTAACGGATCCCCCCACCCAATAGCAACGGAACATACCGACCGATCAAAGGATTCCCCCCAGTCCCGAGAGAAGTTCCGAGACACCCGGCAGCCCGATTCCCCCCGATCCACGCCGCCGACTTTCCCCCCGAAGTGTGTGTGTCGACCGTGTCAGCCGCCCGGCGGGTCAACTCCCCGATCCGCCGGGCGGACTGCTCCGGAAGTTCCAGCCGCCCTCCCCCGGGCGGCTTTTTCTTTGGCGGAAAGACGGATCCCGGTCTTTGCTGCGCGCCAGATGGTTCGCTTCACCCTTTTTGGCATCCCCGTTGAAATCCAGCCGTGGTTCTGGCTTACGCTCGCGTTTCTCAGTGGTGCCCTGACGAGCTTCACGCCGGAAGCGATGCAGTATGGGCTAATCTTCATCCTCGCTGCCACAGTCTCGATCCTGGTGCATGAGCTGGGCCACGCACTGACCGGCATGCGGCTCGGCGGAGGAGCCGCGAAGATCGTGCTATGGGCCTTCGGCGGGCTGGCCTACAACCAAGGGGGGCGGTTCACGAAAAGCGGTCGCTTCTGGATGATCGCGGCCGGTCCGGGAGCGGGCTTCCTGCTGGGAGCCGTGGTCTTGTTGATCATGATAGCCATCTTCGGTCCGCACGACGCGCTGAATCTGACGGGACGGTGGCTCTTTGGCAGCCAGTCCTCCTTCTCTCACGATACCATTGCTTTCGTCCAGGACCGCAAACCGCTGGTCTCCCTCCTCCGTAGCATGATCTGGATCAACTTCTGGTGGGGAATGCTCAACCTGCTGCCGGTGCACCCGCTCGATGGCGGGCAGATCACCGAGCTTTTCGTGAAGCCTCGGCAAAGGGTTCACCAGATCGCCATCGTCGCGGCCACGGCGGTCGCCGCTTTCGGCCTGTGGCGGGGGGACCTTTTCATGGCCCTGCTGTTCGGCTACCTGGCGTGGCAGAATTTCCAGGCGATGAAAAAGCTCGGGTGGCAGTGACTCACGCCAGCAACAGGCGTGCGGCAACCAGCACGGAAAAGCCGATCACCATCCACTCGAAGACCCGCTGGGACACGCGCTGAACCAGCCACTTCCCGACCCAGATCCCGGCGAAGATGGCGGGCAGGCACTTGAGGTTGTCGAGCAAGGTGGCCCGAGTGATAAGATTGAAGCTGCCGCTGAGCGGAACCTTGATCAGATTGACCAGCAGGAAGAACCGCGCGCCGATGCCGAGCAATTCCATCTTCGGGATGCGCCGGGAAAGCAGGTAGAGCTGGATCACCGGGCCGGCCGCATTGGCCAGCATGGTGGTGATCCCTCCGGTGGCACCGGCGGCGGTGCCGAAGACCCGCGAGTTTGCCAGGCGCTCGGCGAGGTCCGGCTTCCACGCCCGCAAAGCCTGCAGCGCGACCATTCCAAGGATACACCCGCCGATCACGCGGCGGGCGATTTGGTCGGACCACTCATGCGTGAGGATCACCCGCAGCAGCCAGACGCCAATGGCCAGGCCGACGAGCGTGGCGGGCAAGAGCTTCCACACCGGCTTCCACGAAGCGTGCTTGCGGAACGCCGGATAGACCGCGAGGTCGGCGACGATCAGCAGGGGCAGCATGATGCCGGTGGAGGGCACGGCTCCGTACAGTTCGGCCATCAGGAAGACGGCGATCAATGAGATACCGCTGAAGCCCGCCTTCGACATGCCGATGCAAAATGCTGCCAGCAAGGCGAGGGCTAGGGCGGCGGGACCATCGAGCACGGGAAGGCCTTACGTGCCGGTTCCCGGCGGGGCAAGTGCCGCGCACGGCACTTCAAGGAAGAGTCACTTCCACGACGCCGAAGATCCGTGGCGTGGTCGCCGGATTGCAGGGCTCCTCCACGATCACGCGCTCCCAGGCGAGGCTGAGCGGAGCGACCGTGACGGTCCCGGTCATCGGAACAAAAGAACCGGGCTCCAAGGTGGTCGAAACCTTCGGCGTGCAGGTCAACCCACTGCCAACCCGGCGCAGATACTCGGCGTGCAGGACGGCCTGCTCCCCGCTGCCGACCAAGCGGAACACCGGCAGCCCGGCGGTCCCGGTGCCGGGTGTTAGAGCCCGGACATCGGCATGGTCGCCATCGAGATTGAAGGCGTATTTGAGAAGGTTCGGCACGCCATCATGGAAAGGAACCGCCGTGGCGGGCGCATCGAGTCCCGTCAGCCCTTCTGCCGCCGCCCACGTGGCGTAGAGTTCGGCGGAAGTCATCGTGCTGGCCGAGAACGGGATGTTGAAGGGCGACTCGTCGGCATCGTTGCTCGGCACGTTGAGCATCGCTTGATAACTGCCGGTCGAGGGCGCGCTGAACGTCACTACCAACGTGGCTTCCTGACCGCCGGCGAGCTGTTCCGGCAGGTTGGCGGCATTGATGGAGAAGCGCTCCGCGTCCGCTCCACTCATCACCGGGATTCCGGGCACCAACGGTTCGGTGCCGTTGTTGCGGATGCGCACCGAACAGATGACGCTGCTGCCGTTTGCAGCTGGCACCAGGGCAATGTTCGGCCCGCCGTCGGAAAGCTCGACCCCCAGATGCCACATGGCGATCTCCGGGATGCCCATGGCCGGGGTGGAAAACAGGTAGGCCGCGCCCGACCACGGGGCCAAGTTGTTAGATTGGACGCCTTGGACGCCGAACGCATTGCCCGACTCGCGTGACGCGCCGACGACCATGATGCTACTGGAAAGCGCGAGGGCCTTGCCAAACTCGTCGCCGGCTCCCGTGTTCGAGGCCTTGAGATACGAATACTGGCCCCACAAGCCATTGACCCGGCAGAATGCGTACACGGCCCCCGAAGACGCGGCGGTGTTGTCGCCCTGATTGCCATCCGTGCCCGTCGCCGCGCTATCCTCGCCCGGCGCGCCGACGACCAGGGCGGGGCCTTCGAGCGCCAGCGTGCGGCCGAATCCATCGCTGGCCGCGGTATTGGAAGCTTTGAGGTAAGCCTGTTGCGTCCACGTGCCAGCGCTTCGGGTGAAGGCATAGGCCGCGCCGGCACCGGGCGCGGCGGTGTCGGCGGCGTTGCCATTGATCCCGGTGGCATTGCTTGCCTCGCCAGGTGCTCCGGCCACGACCGTATCTCCCGAGATGGCGACTGCCTGACCGAACCAGGAAGACGCGGCGCTGTTAGAGGCCTGCAGGCGGGCTTGCTGGATCCAAGTGACACCGCTGCGGGTGAAGACGTACGCCGCCCCTGCCCCGCTGGCCGCCAGGGGGGCCCCGACGATCAATGAGTCGCCGGAAAATCCGAGTGCGGATCCAAACTCGGCTCCGGCAGCAGTGTCCGACGCCTTCACGTAAGCCTGCTGGGTCCAGGTGGTGCCGCTTCTCACGAAGACGTAGGCGGCACCGGAGGAATAGGCGGAGTTGTTAGAGGAATCTCCATTGATTCCGGTCGCCTGGCTTGCCTCACGATTCGCACCGATGATCGCGGTATCCCCCGCCAAGGCCACCGCGGAGCCGAAGAGATCTCCGGCTCCCGCATTCGATGCCTTGAGGTAGGCCTGCTGCGTCCAACTGGTGCCGCTTCGCGTGAAGACATAGGCCGCGCCCGACGCCGGGGAATTGTTGTTCGCGCCTCCGCCGTTGACGTTGGTTGCGTTGCTGTCCTCCTGATAGGCACCCACCAGAATGGTGTTGCCGGCAACCGCCACGGACCAACCGAAGTTGTCGCCCTCGCCGGTATTGGAGGCCTTGAGGTAGGCCTGCTGGGTCCACGTTTCGCCGTTGCGGACGAAGACGTAGACCGCTCCGGAGCGAGGCGCGTAGTCGTTGAAGCCATTGCCATTCACGCCGGTGGCGTTGCTCGATTCCAACGGCGCGCCCACCACAACGGTGTTTCCCGAGACGGCGACGGAGCTGCCGAAGCCATCGTCGCTGCCGGTATTGGAGGCCTTCGCATAGGCATTCTGGGCAATCGGATCGATGGTCACCGGATAGCGCGCTCCCTCGTCGTCCACCGTAAGGACAAGCTGACGTGCACCCTTCAGCTTGAAGCGGGCGGGCAAGTCGCGGCCATCGGCATCCCACGCCTTCAGGCCACGGTAGGTGACGGCGTCGAGACCGTCGCCATCCTGAAAGACGACGCCGAGACGGTCCGGGTCGATCTTCGGCTTGAGGCCCCCGCGGACGTGGAATTGCAGACGCAGCCCGCCTTTCACCGGAGCTCGATGGACGGTCCACCCCTGCTGGAGGCCGTGCTGGCCGTTGACGAACCACTCGGTGATCCGGTCGTCTCGGCGGTGAGTGATATTGCCGCCCTTGACTTGAATCGCGCCGCGGGACGCTCCCGAAAGTGCCAGCCCCCAGGTCCATTTCCCGTGGTCCGGCGCGACCGTGAAGCCGGCGTCATCGAATTTCGCCTGCCACCGCTGGCCGGGATTCGGCGCGAGAAAACTGCCGTCCGCCTTCCGGACGATCGCATGGCGGGCCGCTTCACGTGCCGCCCGGATTCCCGCCCACTCGGTCGCACGCAACTCGATTGGCTTCCCGCCCGACTGCTCTCCGGGGGGCCGCGCTTGGGTTTCCAGCGCCAGCAACAGGGGGAAGAAGCAGAGGATAAGCAGTTCGGACGGGGTCATATCCAACGGACTCTCGTCGGGGGAGGGACGATAAGCCGGTCACTCAGTCAGGGGGAACCAATCCGCCGTTTCGTTCCCTTCGGGCTTTTCCGACGACGGATTCGGAAAAATTGGGAGCGAGAACGGCAGATCGTGCTGCGTGGATTAGAACCTCAGTTAGGAGGCCACAAGATTGCCGTCCGACATCGCCGCCACGGTTCCGACACCTGCCTATCCCCTCTAACCGCTGTGAATTAATTCCCAACAACTTGTGAACAACCTACAGCGTTGAAGCCTCACCCCGGCAGGTCAGTTTCAGAAGACGGAAAATATCATCCCGAGCGAAACGATTTGCAGTCGCGCCCCTCAACCACGCGCCGATCAAGCAGGGCCTCCGGAGTCTTGGAAATCCGCAACGAACATCGATTCGCGAAGCTCCCTAGCGCTCCGGCTTCATGCGCCTCAAACTTGCCCGAAAGAATACGTCTTTCGGAATGTCGAGTCTGATCCTCTCGCCATCAATCACCGCCGTATAGAGATGCAGGAACTTCGCGCCCTCGATCAGCTTCAAGTCACTTTCCGGCAGCTTGGTAGTCATGTGCCGCATCGACGGGTCGAACAGTGACTGGTGCAGGCTTCCTGGTCCCACAACCGGACTACCTCCCTCCTCTATCTCGACCACGATATAAACCCGACTTTCCTCACGCGCGACGGTGACGACGGAGAACTTTGGAATAGTGGCGTCTTGATCCCTCCACAGAGCCGGCTTGGTATTTTTTTCCCGTGCCGCCTGATCTGAAATCCACCGATCCCAGAATTCCTGATTCCTCATGCCGCGCACCTCTTCGAGGGGTTCAAAGAAACCCCGGTCCCTAAGCAAATTGCTCTGCAGTCCCTGCCTCCCCGCTGCCAAATCTTCCAGAAACACCACGCGATAGCGTTCCTTTGATACGGAAGAAAAGTCATTCCACACTTGAGAGGTGCCAAAGGTATTCAGATTGCTGAAGAACTCCTTCATCGCGTCATTCGCCGCTCCTTTGAGATCGGTTGCCGGAGAAGCAGCCGCCAAATGGGATAGAAGCAGAAGGCATGTGGTAAGGATCAGTCGCTTCATTCCGTGATCTGGTGGATCGGCCGACTCAAGCAGCCGCCGATCGATCAGGCAAGCCACCCTTCTTAGGAGTGGTAGCCCGCATGGGATTGGAGCACCATTCCAAGCGCCTCAAAGCCCGCCGGACCGGGCCTTCTCGGCTTCGCGGTTCTCGCGGATCCGCCGCAGCCGGACCTGCAAGTCGCCGAGCGCGTTCATGAAGTAGATGTAGGCGTCGTAGGGAGAGCCATACGGCGAGAAGTACTGGTGCACGCTGCCATCGGTGCCGTCCTTCGTGGACATCCAGTAGAAGTGGTCGGAAGTCTGCAACTTCGCCCACACGTGCGCGAGGTCGGGGTCCTTCGCCGCGAGCACCTCCTCCTCGAGGCGGTGGATTTTGGCGATCGCCTCCTGCTGCATCACGTTGCCGGTCCACGCGCTGAGGTCGCGCTCGGCATCGGCCCATGAGGTCGGCCAATGGCAGTCATACTCGCGGGTGGCGCTGAAGAGATCGACGACCTCCCCGGGGGTCACCCAGTGGAGGCCTTCGTCGAGCATGGCCTCGGGCAGCTTTTCCCAGAACTCGAAGACCCCGGTGTCCTTCCAGTGGTGCTCTCCGATGGTCTCGTAGTCCATGAAGAGGTTCACCACATCGCCAGGTGCCTTCTTCACCCAACCGGCGAACTTCTCCGGCGTGAGCGGCCATTCGCTCCAGTTCTTGTCGGAAAAGCGGAAGCCCAGGTCGTCGGAGAGCGAGGCATTGCGCAACATCGTCTTCAGCCGCGTGACGTAGGGCGCGCGGTAAACGTGGTTGGCCGACTGGCCGTTGAGCACCCATGGCACGCCCTCGGCCATGATGCCGTCGAAGCCCATGGTCTCGGCCTGTGCGGCGATGGCGTTGTTGTAAATCAGCTCGGTATTCCGGAAGACCCGCGGCCGGACGTGGAAGACCGACTCCAGGGTTTCAAGGTGCCGTTCGACCTGCCGCTCGAACTCCTTCTTCGAATGCAGGATCGCCAGCGAATGATAATACGTTTCCGCCAACAGCTCGACGCTGCCAGTGGCGACGAGATCCTGGAACGACTTCAGCACATCGGGCCGGTGGTGCTGCATCTGCTCGATCACCGTGCCGCTGATCGACAACGTCATGCGGAACCGGCCATGGGTCTCCTCGATGGCCTTCTTGAAGAGAGCATTGGCGGGCAGATAGCACTTCTCCGCGACTTTGGAGAGAATCTCCGCATTGAGGCCATCATCCTCATAGAAGGCATGCTGGCCGATGCGGAAAAAGTCGTAAGGGATCAACCGGTTCGGTTGATGCACCTGAAAGTAGAGGCAGGTGTGAGGCATGGCTCGGGGCTTAGGAAGGGGGACCGCTTGCCGTCAGTCCCGGAAAAGGCTCAGCGGGTCGGCAGACCCGGGCGGTTGCGGCGGACGCGCGACCAGCTCCTCGTAAATCGCGACCACTTTTTCGGCGGCGGCGTCCCACGTGGCGGCGGCGATGTCCTGTTCCGCTTGTTTGACGACGCGCTCGCGCAACTCGTCATCCTCTAACAAATCGATGATATGCTGCGCCATCACGTCCACATCCCAGTAGTCGGCCTTGAGCGCGCCTTTCAGCACCTCCGCCACTCCCGACTGCTTGGAAATGACCGCGGGGATGCCGAATTGGGCGGCCTCCAGCGCGGACAGGCCGAACGGCTCCGAGACGGATGGCATGCAATAGATGTCGGTCATCGAGAGCAGCTCGTTGACCTTCTCCTTGTTCAGGAAGCCAGTGAAATGCATGTAGCCGCCGAGCCCGCGGAAGGCGGTGCTCTCGGCTAGCGGCTTGAGGCGCTCGCCGGTGCCCGCCATCACGAAGCGGACGTTGCGGGTTTTCTCCAGCACCTTCGCCGCAATCTCGAGGAAGAACTCCGGACCCTTCTGTGCGGTCAGGCGGCCGAGGAAGAGCACCAGCTTTTCCGGGAACGGCTTCTTGGTGACGAAGGCCTCGACCGGCTCCGCACCGTTGTGGACCGGGTGGATTTTGGCGGGGTCGATGTTGTAGTGACCCGCGCAGATCTGGCCGGTGTAGCGGCTCACGGGAATGATGGCGTCCGCCTGCTCCATCCCGTATTTTTCGAGATCGTAGATCCAGCCGCGGGCATCGGCTCCGGCGCGGTCGTACTGGGAGGCGTGGACGTGGATGACCAGCGGCTTGCCGGTCGCCTTCTTCACCTCCACGCCGGCGAGGAAAGTCATCCAGTCGTGGGCGTGGACGACGTCGAAATCCAACAGCATCGCCATCTTGGCGGCCACCTTGGAGAACTCGATCACCTTGGTGCCGAGATCCGACCCGTAGAGTTCGCCGGTCTTGAATTGCTCGAGCTGGTTGCGCGTGGTCTTGGAAAAGCGGATCTCGCCGCCGGGCTGCATGACGATCGTTGAAGCAGTCGTTTCATCCGAGTCATAGGGATCGAGATGAATCGGCACGCGCTGGATCTGGGCGAAACTCTCGTAGTGATACTTGCCCTCGACGGTCTGCAAGTCCTCCGTCCGCAGGTTGTTCAGGCCGGTCAGCTTGAAGTCCTTGAAGTCGGCCTCCGGAGCCGAGCGGGGCACAATCACCTGGAGATCCACGTGCTTCGCCAAGGCTTGCGATAGACCCAGACAGGCAATCCCCAAGCCGCCATTGATCAACGGGGGGAACTCCCAACCCAGTTTGAGAACACGGATCCGATTCATGGAGGGAATGAGGCCGATGGATGCCTGCATCCACAGGTCATTGACGAGCTGTGATCGTCGTGAGCAATGGCCGGGCCAAAGTCGAGACCTTTCCCGTGACGCAAGGCTCAGGTCCTTGAATGCGTTGGAGAAAAATCGCTGCCTACGCGGATCGCGTACGCGGCGACCTAATGACTCCAACAGTTAGTTGATTTATCTCGATCCCTCGCCTACGAGATTTTACCCAGCCTGCGATGACAGGTCGGCACGCCGTCTGCTGATTCGGGTTATTCACAATATCGCCACTCGTTTCGGGTGGCCTGTGCCCCGCACTCTTGCCTTTCTATCCTACCCGCGCTCACCATCCACCCCCCTTAGCCTCTTCCGTCGCCCCGCCCCATGTCCGATCATCTGTCCGCCAAGCCGCCGCGCATTCTCATCGTCACGCCGGAAATCACCCACCTGCCCGCAGCACTCGGCCCCGGTGCCGGCCTGATCCGGGCGAAGGCGGGCGGACTGGCGGATGCGACCGCGGCGCTGGTTTCGGGCTTGGTCGATCTCGGCGCGGAGGTCCACGTGGCGATGCCGAATTTCCGCCGGCTGTTCCAGCGCGACCACCTCGGGCGGCTTCCGGACGAGATCATTAATACGTCGGTCCACCCGCGCGACCAGCGCATCCATCTGGCGGACGACTTCGCCTTCCACAATCTCGACCGCGTTTACAGCCACAACCCGCACGAGTGCCTCCATACCTCGCTGGTGTTCCAGCGGGAGGTCATGCAGCAGATCGTACCGAAGGTTCAGCCGGACATCATTCACTGCAATGACTGGATGACTGGGCTGGTACCCGCTATGGCCAAGCGCCGTGGCATCAAGTGCCTGTTCACGCTCCACAATATCCACAGCCGCGACGTAACGCTCGAGCGCATGGAGGCCGCCGGCATCGGCGCGGCAGATTTCTGGAACCAGCTCTATTTCCTGCGCCCCCCGGGCCACTATCACCAGTGCCGGACCACCGTGCCGGTCCACATGCTGGGCACCGGCGTGTATGCCGCCGACCACCTCACCACCGTCAGCCCGGGATTCCTCCAGGAGCTGGCCGAGGGAAAGCATCACGGCGGGGCCTTCCTGCGCGGCGAGATCTGCCAGAAGATGGGCTCCGGCCGCGCGACCGGCGTGCTCAATTCTCCCGACCCGTCGTATGACCCCGAGTCGGACCCCTCCCTGGAGGCGACCTATGGCGACGTCGACCACGTGGAGGGCAAGGCCATCAACAAGCTCGCCCTCCAGCGCGAGCTCGGCCTCGATGAGGATCCGGAGGCCGCGATCTTCTTCTGGCCGTCGCGCCTCGATCCCATCCAAAAGGGCCCACAGCTCCTCTGCGAAATTCTCCAACGCACGATCTCGGATTACTGGGACCGCAAGCTCCAGATCGTGGTCGTGGCGGATGGCCCGCACCAGCACATCCTGCATCACATCAACAACCACCACCACCTGCACCGCCGGGTCGCGATCCGCGACTTCGACGAGCGCCTGGCGCGGCTGGCCTTCGCCGGCTCGGACTACATGCTGATGCCCTCGCTGTTCGAGCCCTGTGGCCTGCCGCAGATGATCGCACCGCTCTATGGCTGCCTTCCGGTTGTCCACGCCACCGGCGGCCTGCGCGACACGGTGCGACGGCTGGATTCCGAAAACTCCACCGGCAACGGCTTCTCCTTCAACGACCCGAACGCCGCCGGCCTGCGCTGGGCGATCGATGAGGCGATGTGGTTCCACCTCCGCCCGCAGGAAATCCGCGAGCGCGAGATCGCCCGCATCATGCGCCAGAGCCGCCGCGAATTCGATCCGGCCCGCTTCACCAATGGCTACGCCGAGATCTACGAGCGCCTGATCGGCCGGCCGCTGGTCGAAGCGAAGCTCGATGAAGTTCTTTCCGAGACCGAAGCGCGTCCCGCGGCGAAGCAGCCCGTGCTGCAGACGTCCATGGCGACCCGCTCGCGTCCCGCGGCGTGAGCATCTTGGACTGCGGCGACTTGTCACCGCTTTCCGGCAGGCGACTTGTCGCCGTGAAGCACCCTTGCCCATCCGCCACCTCACCTCGGCAAGCCTCGGTGGGGAAAGCTGCGTCGAGTCGCAGCACTCCATGAGCCCCGGGCGCGTTGGTCCGTATCTGCATCCCGCTCACAATCTTCTCCGGCGCAACGAAACCGATTTCCCTTCGCGACAAATCCGCTAGGGTCATCGCTTCCCAACCCCTTTCAATCCCATGCCCACCTTGGAAAGCCAGATTCCCCAGATTTGCGGTGATGAAGAAGCCGTCGCCGCCACCATGGCCCACAGCGACCCGGTCGCCCTGCCGAACAGCGACATCGATTTCGGCAAGGCTCGCGCCGCTTTCTCCGTCGCCCTCCACATGCACCAGCCGCTGATCCCGGCCGGCGGGGGCGACCTCCGCACTGCCGCGGTGATCGGCAATCTCCAGGCCATGATGGAGAACCAGGGCACCGGCGATAACCACAACGCCCCGGTCTTCGAGTGGTGCTACAAGCGCATCGGCGAGTTCGTCCCGCAGCTCGTCGCGCAGGGGAAAAAGCCGCGCGTGATGCTGGAGTATTCCGGATGTCTCTTCGACGGTCTTGTCTCAATGGGCGCGACCCAGGTGATCGACCTGCTCCGCCCGTTGACCAGCAACCCGGCTTACTCCCGCTGCGTCGAATGGCTCGGCGCGCCGTGGGGCCATGCGGTCGCGCCCTCGACCCCGGTGCAGGATTTCCGCCTCCATGTGAAGGCGTGGCAGAACCACTTCGCCGCGCTCTTCGGCCATGAGGCGCTGAATCGCGTGCGCGGCTTCTCGCCCTCCGAAATGGCGCTGCCGAATCACCCGGACGTTTGCTACGAGTTTGTGAAAACGCTGAAGGACGCCGGCTACCGCTGGGTGCTGGTCCAGGAGCACACAGTGGAAGAATGCGGCACCGGCTACGGCCTGAGCGCCCCGCATTTCCCGCACCGCCTCGTCGCGAAAAACTCCTCCGGCGAGGAGGTCAGCATCATCGCCATCATAAAGACGCAGGGCAGCGACACCAAGCTGGTCGCGCAGATGCAGCCCTACTACGAGGCGAAGAGCCTTTCCAACGTCGAGTTCAAGGGCAAGACCGTGCCGCGTCTCGTGACCCAGATTGCCGACGGGGAAAACGGCGGCGTGATGATGAACGAGTTCCCGCCGAAGTTCCTCGAGGCCATGAACGAGGCGACCGACAGCGAGACGCCGGCGGTCAATGTCACCGAGTATCTCGAATACCTCGAAACGCTCGGCATCGGCGAACCGGACTTCACCGCCGTCCAGCCGTCGATGCAGCAGAAGATCTGGGAACGCATGCCCAATGGCGGTGGCCCCGAAGCGTTGGCCAAGATCATCGAAGACTGCAAGCAGCACGCCCAGCCCTTCCACATGGACGGCGGGAGCTGGACCAACGACATCTCCTGGGTGAAGGGCTACGACCACGTGCTCGGCCCGATGGAGGAAGCCTCCGCCCTTTTCGAAGAGAAGATCACCAAGGCCGGCGTGCCCTCATCGGATCCGCGCTATAAGAATGCGCTCTATCACCTGCTCTGCAGCCAGACCAGTTGCTACCGCTACTGGGGCGAGGGCCAGTGGACCGACTACGGGCGGGAACTGTGCCGCCGTGCGATCGAGGTCCTGAAGAACGATTTCTAGCTTCCGAATTCCAAAATAGGCGCTGATTTCGTCTTTTTACGTCTGGAATCCGAAACAAAAACCGCTTTTATGGCGTTTAACCGCCATGAAGCTCCGCTACTCCCCTTTTCTGCTGCTCTGCGCCGCGCCGGCATGGGCCGCGCCCTTGAATGTGGAGCCTTTTCATTCGGAGGCGGGCTGGCGACTTCCCGGCGGTGAGCAAGGGGTCTTGCTGGAGGCCGGCAAATCGGCAGCGGCGCCGGTGACCGTCCCGGATTTCACGGACAAGGAAAAGGACATCGGCGGCAAGTGGCGGGGCATCCTTTCCGTGGATGCCCACGGCACGGCCGATGGCGCGAAAGGCGCGCTGGTCCTGGATGCGCTCGATCCCCGCAGTGGCGAGGTTTTCGCCTCGGCGGAAACGCTGGTCACCGGCCGGGTGCCACGGGCGGCATGGGCGGTGATCACCTCCTCGGAGCAAGGCGGAGCGGCAGCGGAAAAACTTTTCGACGGGGATCCCAAGACCGACTGGCACTCGCGCCACGGCCAGGATCAGGCCAAGCCGCCGCATTGGGCGGGTCTGGAATTCGGCACTCCACAGAAGCTGGAAGGCGTTCGCTACACGCCCCGCCAAGGCGGCTTCACCAATGGCGTGGCGAAGAAGTATCGGGTCGAGATCCGCAAGCCAGGCGGCGCGTGGGAAACCGCTCAGGCCGGCGAAACTGACGAGGCTTTCGCGAACGATCGCAAGCCGCTGGACGTGAAGTTTTCCGCACCGCTGACGGTGGATGCGTTCCGCTTCGTCATCGAGAGCGATTGGAGCGGCGGTGGCTTCGGCACCGGTGGCGAGATCGAGCCGATGGGCGTGAAGCTGCCGGAGAAGAAGGAAGTGGCCGTGCTGGCCAATTCCCGCGCGTGGCTGGAATTGCCGGACGAGCTGATGAAGCAACTCATCGGCAAGAGCTTCGGCCTGCGCGTCACTGCGAAGAGTGGCGGTGCCTCGGTGATCGTCGGCGTCCCCCACTTCAGCCGCGTCCATGAACTGCCGACGGATAAACTTTATGGCCGCTCGAATGGTGGCACCGGACCGGACAAGCTCGGCGCGGGTCTGTTAGGTTTCGACGCGTTGACCGAGCACAAGCAGTCGGTGCTCACGGTGATGCAAGTGCGAAGGAGTTCGCCGGCCTCGAAGGCGAAGCTGAAGGCGGGCGATGCGATCGTCGCAATCGCGGGCAAGCCGCTCGCCGTGAATGATCTAGATCCCGGCTGGGAGTGGTTCCACCGCAGCCACGAGGCTTTGCTCGGGCGCGCCACCGAGGCAGCACTGAAGGCAGGCAAGAAGACGATCTCCCTGACGGTCTTGCGCGAGGGCAAGCCGGTGGAACTCGCCTTCGACCTGCCGCGGACCAAGGCCTTCACCACCATGAATCCGGCAAACGATGCCGAGGCCGCGGCGCTGTTGAAGGAGCTGCTAGTGTATCTAGAGAACAGCCAGAACGAGGATGGCTCGTGGTCCGGCGACATGATCCGCACCTGCTTCTCCTCGCTGGCGCTGCTGGCGACCGGTGAGAAGAAATACCATGGCCGCGTGAAGCGTGCCGTGGAGTGGGCGATGGAGAAATACAAGAAGCCCGATGACTACGGGAACCTCGGCTTCTGGGCGGGGGCCTATGCCGGCATCCTCTACAGCGAGTGGCACCTCCGCACCGGCGACCGCCAGGTGCTGCCGAACTTGGAAGCCCTGCGCGATTGGGCGGTGAAGGGACAGCACAAGTCCGCGTGGGGCGTACCGGCCTTAGGCCATGGGCCAAGTGGATTGCCGTATGAAGAGAAGGCCTTGGTCGCGCCTGCCTGCCACCTTCTCGTTTTCGAAGCACTGGCCCAGCGCTGCGGCATGAAGTCCGGGATCTGGGAGCTGCTCGGTCCCTACATGGAGATGGCGTGGTCGGATCCGAAGGAAGGCGGCCACGGCTCGCTCGGCTACAATCGATCCTACAAGGACACGGAGGAATTCTGGTCGCGTAGCGGGTTATTCGCCATGACCTGCCACCTGCGTCGCCAGCGGCCCGACATGCGCGATGCCATGACCGGCTTCATGCGCGGCCATCACCCGTGGCTCCGCAATAGCCACGCCTATGGCGAACCGGGAGGCTCATGGGGCCTGCTGAGTCTGAATCTCGCCTCACCGGACGCCTATCAGGAAATCATCCGCGAATACGGCTGGTGGTTCTCCCTCGCATGGGAACCGGGCTACGGCCTGCGCTTCACCACCCCGCACATGGGGGCTCCCTACATGGGAGAGGATGATTTGATCAACGCCACCTACGCGCTGGTCCTCCAAGGCCCGCGCCGCACGCTTCACCTCACCGGCCTCGCCAGCAGCGCCCACGATTGATCGATGAAACCACGATATTTCTCGTACTTCCTGCCGCTGGCGCTCACCGCCGCGGGATTCGCCGCCGTCTCCCTGCCGGACTCGGAAGCGGCTCTTGAAGTCCGCGCCGAGGATACCGCCACGCGCCGTCAATGGGCACTGGCCGAACTCGAACGCGCGCTCGGACCGAAGGAATGGAAGGCCCTCGCCAACGGGCCGCGCTCCACCTTCTTCCGCGACATGCAGGGGCCGCTGTTAGAAGAGCTCATGTTCTCCGGCCCCCTGCCGGAGGATCCCGCGAAGATGCTGCGGATCGCCGAGGCGCTGTGGAAGGAAGACCGCTCCGGCATGGCCGACCGCCACGAACTTACCACCGCCGCGGCGGTGGCGCTGATGTATGCGAGGAAGGATTGGCCGGAAGACCAGGCCGACGAGCGCTACCGTTATTTCCGCGACTCGCGGAAGGCCGGCAAGCTGCACCCGGTCTTCGACACGCTCGCCACCTGGGAAAAGCGCTTCGTCGTTTCCGCCGGTGGCAATGGGGGCTGGGCGGGTGACAGCGGCTGGGGTGAACAATCGCTGGTCTGGCTGCGCGACCACGTGAAGCTCCCGGTGAAGGACTACACCGGTGCCTGCTGGCAAGCTCCCTACCGGCTCGAAAACGTTTTCGGCGACTCCATCCACGGCAGCAATTACTACGCGCCCTTCGAGAAAATGATCCACGCCGAACGCGTGCGCGAGGTCGGCGGCGTCTGCGGCTCGCTTTCCCACTACGGTGCCACCGCAGCGCGTGCGAATGGCATCCCCGCGATCACCATGGGCGAGCCCGGCCACTGTGCCTATGCGGTGCGGACCGCGGCGGGTGAATGGACTCCCGCCTACTCGCTCTCGTGGGAGCGAGGCCTACATACCTCGCTGTGGGGAAGGACGTGGACCCAACTCGTCCTGCAGGAAAAAGTGCTCGGCGAGAAATACGCCACGGATCGTAGTTCCCTTCATCTCTGGCAGGCACGGGCCTTGCGTGGCAAGAATCCGGAACTCGCGGAAAAGGCCTACCTGCTTGCCCTGAAAGCACAGCCGCTCGACCAACCGGCTTGGTCCGAATTCGTCGCCTGGCTCCGCGATGTCCGCAAGCCGGCACCGATGGCGTGGAAGAAGGTCCACGACGACGCGCTCGCTGCCCTTGCAGATTACCCCGAAGCCGCGTGGGACGTGGCAAAGGGAATCGAAGCCGCGATGATCGATGCCGTCCCGGCGGACGAACGCATTCCCTTCCTGCTCTCTTTCCACAACGCGATCGCCGCCCACAAGGGCCCGGTCATGTGGGATCTGCCCAAGGCGCTCGATGAACAGGCGAAGCTGTTAGGCAAGCCCTCCGCAGAGCTGGAATTCTTCGAGCAGGTCGTCTCGATGCAATCGAAGTCGGACTGGCTCGCACCCGTCGTTGCCTGGGGCAGCGAACGCTTCGGCAAAGGGGGCGAAACCGCATGGTATGAATCACTCGGTCGCGGACTCTCCACCGGTGGCGGAGCTGGCGAATCGACTCGCAAGGCACTCCGGCCCGCCATCCTCGCCGCTGCTGCGACCGGCAATGTCGATGCCTTCCAAGCTCTCGCCAAGGCAGTGGCCGTGGAAGAGGGACCGAAGCTGCCCCCGCTTGAACCCTTCCCCGGCGAACTTCTCTCCGCGGGAGGACTGATCCGCCTTTCCACCACCTCCAACTGGGACGCACCCGAGAGCCACGCCGCCGTGCTGGAAGCGAAGGGCGGCCGTCTCCACACCGACTCGGAAGTACGCCCTCACGTGGTGGTCCGCCTGGCGAAGCTCGGCGAACTTTCCGGCATCGTCGTCGCCGATGCCTCCACGGGCTACAACGCCAGCCGGCTCGTGCCGATCAAGGTCTCCATCTCCGAAGATGGGCAAAGCTGGCAGGAAGTCTTCCGCACCGAGAAGCCCGGCGGCCCCTGGCGCATCGATCTCGCCGGCAAGGCCCCGCGCGTCGGCTGGGTGAAGGTCGAGCGCGACGACGACCGCAAGGAGGTCTTCCACCTCTCTGCCGTCCACGCCTACGGACGACGATTGCAATAAAGTGCCAAGTCAGAAGTGCCAAGTTCCAAGCAAGACCGATGAGGTTCCTATCTACTATCTTTATCGTAATTAGCCCGGTGCTGCTTGCCGCGGAGCGGTTGCCCG
Organism: Luteolibacter arcticus; assembly: GCF_025950235.1. Lineage (NCBI taxonomy): Bacteria > Pseudomonadati > Verrucomicrobiota > Verrucomicrobiia > Verrucomicrobiales > Verrucomicrobiaceae > Neoluteolibacter > Neoluteolibacter arcticus. The sequence continues at coordinate 384,405 of NZ_JAPDDT010000004.1, forward strand.
ATTTCCCCGCCGCGGTGGAAAAGGCAAAGTCCGGCGGCCAGGACATCGCCGTGCTCTTCCATGGCTCCGACTGGTGCACGCCCGGCAAGAAGCTCGCCGCACTGTGGACCACCGAAGCATTCGAAAAGTCGGCCGGAAAGGACCTGCTGCTCGTCGACATCGACCGCAAGGAAAGCCCCTCCTCCGCCGACGAGGCACTCGCCAAACGCAACGAGGCCTGCCCGGTGAAACCACGCAGTCTTCCCGCCATCGCCCTCTTCGACAAGGACGGCCGGCTGGTCGCCGTGCGAGAGGGAACGCCGGAGCTCGATTCACTCGGCCGGCCCGAGCAAGCGATCCAGCGCGCCATCGACGTCCGCAAGAAGCGCGACGACCTGTGGCAAAAGGCCGAAGGGATGCGCGGACCGCAAAAAGCCGCTCAACTCGCCGCCGGGCTCGACCTGCTCGGCATCGGCGCCGGACCGAAGAACGCCTACCAGCCGGTGATCGAAGAGATCAAGAAGGCCGACCCGGAGGATCGCTCCGGCGCACTGGCGCGCTACTCGTTTCCCGGCCGCAAGCTGCTCGACCTCGCGGTGGATCAAGGCAAGGCCGGCAAGTTCACCCAAGCCGACGAGGAAATCGGCGGCTGGCTGAAGAAGCCGCAGCTCACCAAGGCCCAGCGCCAGGAAGCGCTCGCCGCCCGCTTCGCCCTCTACCAGCGCTGGCCGGAAAAGAAGTCCGGGCTCGCCGGCGTGCTCAAGGAGATCGAGAAGCTCGACCCCAAGTCGGAACTAGGCACCGCCGCCACGACTTACCTCGCGATGCTCTCAAAAGAGAAGTAATCCCCGCAGTGACGACCCGAAGTGTAAGTAGTCCCGGCTTCAGCCGGACACGCTGGCAATCCAAGCGCCCTTCCAATTCGTCCGGCCGCAGCCGGCCCGTGAGCTAGGCCCAAACCTCACGCGAACCAGCGCTTCTCCAGCTTTTTCAAATAGCGTTCCTCCGTGACGGAGATCCCGTCGGCACCCAGCACCTTGTAGAGCCAAGTCAGCGCCGTGGCTTCCTCACCGGCTTTTTTGATCACCTCCGCCCGGGCCGACAGGAACTCCTCGGTCTTCAGCTCGCAGCTATGTGCTTCGCGCGCTCTGGAAAAAGCGTTCAGGATGCAGATTTCCCGCGGGTGCGGCGACTCCCAGCCGATCGAGTCCAACGCATTGGTCAAGACGCCGTCCTCAGCCAGCGACAAATGGTCGTCCAGGTAAAGCGCCAGGAAAAGCACCTCGATCAAAGCTTCTCGGGAGTCTTGCGTCATCCCCTGCTGAACTACCAATCCCACGGTTTTTGACAATCCGATTCCCCGCCCGACGTATCGTATCCCGCTCTCCCCGCCCCCTTGTCGCAAACCGGCGGCGCTCTGTGAAAATCTCGTGAATTCGGCCAGTCAATTCCACAACCGGCCGAATTTTCCGGGAACAGAAGATGGACAAGAATGCTTTCACTATCACACGCTCGACTTATGAAATCCTTGTGCGCCCTCCTCGCCACGACGCTTCTCCTGCCGCTCCATGCGCAAGAGAAGAACAAGATTCCCGCAACTTCGCTTGATACGGTGCTTTTCGACGAAGGGCTGTGGACGAAGTCGCTCGAGGATTTGCAAACTGCCACCAAGCCCGCGCCGGAAGTCATCAAGCAAACCGGGACCGGTTCGGTGCGGCGCATCCTCAAGGGCATGGAATGGCTCTCGTCTGCCAAAGACGGCCTGCGCGCGGACCCCGAGTCTTACCAGCTCCTTGGTAAGAAGGTCGGCGAAGTGATCGTCCGGGGCCGCGAAGGCAAGGCCGGCGAGGCGACCGTCTCGCTCTTCAACCGCGGCGACGACGGCGAAATCCCGGCCGCGACCTACCAAGCCAAGCTCAAGGAATGGAAGGGCCTGCTGGATGAAAAACTCGCCGTCCGCTCCGAGGTTCGCAACATCCAGGGTGCCGTCGCACTCGAAGGCTGGGTCTGGAAGAAGGGCGACACCGCCGTGCTCCTGGAAGGCAGCATGAATCGCTCGGAGAAGCGCGCGGAGTTCATCCGCCTGCGCTTCGCCTCGATCAGCGCCACCAAGAACGCCCCGACCAAGATGGCGCGGCGCGACAGTTTCGCTGCCAACGTGAAGAAGGACGACAAGGGCTTCACTTGGGTGGACGGCGTTCCGATGGTCGATCAGGGCCAGAAGGGTTACTGCGTCGTCGCCAGCGTCGAGCGCGTGGCCCGCTACTTCGGAGCCAACGTGGATCAACACGAGATGGCCCAGATCGCCAACACTGGCGACAGCGGCACCTCCGGCGACGACATGGAGAAAGCTTTCCAGCGGGTCACCGGAAAGATCCACCTGCGGACCCTCAAGCACATCGATTACGACGACAAGCGAGCAGAGCGCGACCTCCGCAGCTACAATACCGCGGCGAAGAAGGCCGGCGTCAAAACCATCGATATCGATACCGATGCCTTTTACGTCGATCCCCGCCAGTTCTGGTTCAATGCCCACAAGGAGACCTTCCGCGACATGAAGCGTGGCCAGCAGGGCTACGAACACTTCGAGCGCAAGGTGAAGGAATACGTGGACCAAGGCATCCCGCTGTGCTGGACGCTCTACCTCGGCATGTTCCCCGAGAAAGGCCTGCCGCAAAGCTACGGTGGCCACATGCGCCTGATAATCGGCTATAACTTCACCTCGCCGGACGCCAACGAGCACCAGATCTACTACACGGACTCATGGGGCGACGGTCATGAGAAAAAAGCCATGCGCGCCGATGAGGCCTACTGCATGACCATGGCCATGTACTCGATGGTGCCGAACAAGTGATCTTCCGTTCCCAAGGGACGACTCATAAACGCCCGGCAGGAAGCGCCGGGTCACCCCAGCCAGGGTTTGTTCTCCCAACGGGAGATCTTATGTGGGGTGCGGCGCTTTGAGGTGCAACGGATTTTGGGACCATTGGTCCCTTATTGCGCTAACGCGTGCCCGGCCTCGAATCGGTTCGGGCTCCGCTGGCCGAGTGAAGAATGCAATCGCCCCGAGTTATAAGTAGGCATCGAGATAGGCAAAAGTTCCCGCACGGCTTTTGCCACGTCCTTGAAGGGACCCCCGCCAGCAACGGGGATGTCCCTCAGATCGTTAGAATAGGGTGGTGGCTGGTTGGTCCCACGCGACAGCGTGGGGTTGCGAAACCAAAACCAACCAACCACCGTATTTGACGAAAGATTGAGAGAGGCCTTCTTGCAAGGCGAAGAGCGGGAAGCCGCGCTGTTGTTCCGCGAGATGCTGCACCGCAGCGTGCGGCTCGGGCTTTACGAGGCGATGGCCGAGGAAGTCGAAAGGCTGTGCGGCCCGAGTTACAAGCCAGCACCGCCCTGAACGCATCCAAGTTCCTGCGCCTCCGCGTCGCCGGGCAATAGGCGGTTTTGCGAGATAGGCACGGTTTCCCGCTGCTCCCGCAAGTGTGAACAAGGCGGCCCGGAACTTCCGGACCGCCGGGAATCCAACGTGGACCTCAGTTGATCGTGAATCCTTGCTGGTTGGAGTGGATCATGTTGTCATGCAGGTCGTACACCACCGCCACGACGACATAGTTGCCGGCGGCGAGCCCGCTCAGGTTGACATTCCAGTCGGCAGGCACGGTCGGGGTGCGGGTGGTGTGGAGGGTTCCGTTCACCCAAAGCTCGAACTTCATGGCGGAACCATCCTGATAGGCCATGGTGCGGGTCACTGCCACGGTGGCGGCGCCGGGGGCGGTGCCGGTGGTCACGTTGGGCGTGGTGGTCACGGTGGAAAGCTCCGGCGCCGGATTCCACACGGATGGTACCACCGGGAGTCCGATCGGGCTGTTGGTGGCCGGTATGCCGAGCTGGGCGTGGCTGTTGCAGCCCCAGCCGTAAACGGTGCCATCGTCGGCGATCGCGATGCTGTAGCCATCGTTGCCCTCACCGCCTGCGGCAATGGCGACGATGCCGGTAAGAGGGGCGGAATGGGTCGTATTTCTCACCCGGTTGGCGGTGCCGCGATTGGTAGTGGTGTTGTCGCCGAGCTGTCCCTTGGAGTTGTTTCCCCAGGACCAGACTTGGCCGATGTTGTCCAGCGCCAGCGTGTGCGAGGCGCCGGCGGAAACGGCCACGATGTGCTGCAGGGGCACGCCGACGGCGATCTCAGCCTGCACCGGATAGGTGACATTCCCGCCAGTGGTCACGTTGTTGCCCAGGCGGCCGCCAGCGCGTTCGCCGAAGCTCCACACCGTGCCTTGCATATTGGGGTCGCCGGTCTTCCAGCGGACGACTGCGGTGTGGTTCTGGCCGCCGGAGATGGCGGTCACGTCGGTCAGTTCGGTCGTGGAGTTCAGCATCACGGGATATGCGCGCGAACGGTTGGTGGTATTTCCCAGGCCGAGCTGGCCGTTGTTGTTGTGCCCCCAGGTATAGACCTTGCCGGTGCCGCCAATGAGCTCATCTGCATGGGCCTGGCGGGCGACGCCGAAGCCAGCGCCGAACTCGATTTCCACCACGTCCGCGAGGGCCGGGGCTCCGCCCACGTCGCCGCGTGTGACCAGCCCTGCGTACTTCTGGTTGCCGAGAATGGCGCCATTGCCGAGGCGTCCGCCAGTTTCAGTTCCCCAGGTGTAAACGTTCCCGCCATACGAGAGCGCGCCGGAGAAATCGGTGCCTGCGGACACTGCCTCGCAACCGCCGACGGGGGAGACGCCATCGGTGACATTCACAAAGCCGGAACGTGTCGTTGTCGTGTTGTCGCCCACCTGGCCGTTGCTGTTGTTGCCGACGCCGAAGAGAGTTCCGATCCCCTCGGCGAAGAGGGAGTGGTCCTGACCGGCGGAGATGCTGCGGGCATCCCTTACGAAATTGGTCGAGGCATAGGACATTATGGTGACGGCAGTGCCGGAAGCGGTCGTGAGGTTCGCCAGGCGCCCGTCGTTCTGCGCGCCCCAGGCATAGGCATTGCCCACCGCATCCATCATCACGGTGTGGAGGCGGCCTGCGGAGATGTCCCCCGTGATGGTGAAGGTGCGGGTGGTAGTGGGACTGACGTCGGAGCCCACCCAGGCCTTTGTCTTGATGGTGACGTCGTCACCGAAGTAGAGGACTCCCGGCGCGGGTACGACCGGATCGTTCAGGGTGGGGTCCACGCCGTTCATGGTGTAGCGGATCGTGGCGCCCGGAGTCGGGCAGCTGATGAAGATCCCTCCGCCCCGCTTCAAGGGGCCACTGGCCGCCGGCATGACGGGGGCGTCGACGACGATGGCGGAGACGGAGGAACATCCTACCGCGAGGATTGGCAGGTATCGGAGGAGTTGCATGTGAGGTTTTACCATAACATTGCAGATGCTGTGTAGTTCATCCCTAACATCAAGTTGAAAAATAGAACAACCCTGACGCAAAGAAATCATCGAGTCTCAATGAGAGATCTGAAAGCCCCATCCTTGCTCGATCTCCCCATCAACCCGAAGCCCTCCGGCGAGAATTATCCTTGCTCCGGCCCCTAGAAAAATCTCGTGATGCTTCAAAACCGAGCTTCCTCCTATCTGGGACGAAGGCTACGCAGAACCCCTGACGCGGCAGCTCTGGCCGCTCTGAAAGCAAAGCCACGGGCGAACATGCGCGTAGCGCGCGTAGCGCGAAATGGAAGATCACGGCCGAGCGAATCCCCGGCACGTTTCCATAGAAAAGGCCGCCTCGGAGAACCCAATATTACGCGACGGCTTTGGGAGGAAGCCTCCCGTGGGCAACCCGATCCACGGGAAACCTGAGGATCACGGGTTTCCCACAACGACCTGCAGGAATCCCTTGCCGATCACCGCGATTACTGATCCGGCCGATGGCAAAGGACCATCGCGATCCCGGTCACTCGGCGGCGGCCTTCAATCGATCCTGCCGCCACGTCGTCGGTGAATGGCCGGTAATCCTCGAAAAACTGCGGTTGAACTGGGAAAGCGATTGGAACCCCACCTCGAAAGCGATCTCGGAGACGCGCCGGTCCGACTTCAGTAGTTCGTTCTTGGCACGCTCGATCCGGCAGCGGTTGACGTAGTCGGTGAGGGTCAGCCCGGTGGCCTCCTTGAAGAGCCGGCAGAAGTGCGACTCGCTCAGCCCGGCCTCGCGGGCAACATCACCGAGCGGCAGCGGATCATCCAAGTGCTCATGAATGTAGCGGCGCGCCTTGGCAATGGCGGCGGGCTCGCGGCCTTCCTCGATGATCGCAAGCGATTCGGCATGGCGGCCGAGTTGATCGGCGAAGCTCTGCAGCAGCGTGATCATGCTGGCGTAGCGTTCCGGCTCCACCGAGCGGGTCTGAAGGTAGGCGACGCGCAGGGCGGCTTGGGTTCCCTCGTCCAGGGTCTTCCGGCCTATCCTACCAAGCACCTCCTCGAACTGCGCGTCATCCGGTGTGCGCGAGAAGACCTGCCCGGTCTTGAGAAATCCGACGATCGATTTCCCGAGCTTCACGGGAACCGCTGATGCCGTGAGCCCGGCGAAGCAGTGGCAGGAGGAAGGGCCGTTTACCCGGGTCTCCGCAATGAGGCGACGGTTGGTTTCGACACATGCCTGGCAGGCGCTCTTGCAGAGGTTGAGCACCTCGCAGAAGGGACTGCGATTGACGGCCTGATCGTCCAGGCACCAATCATCGGGATTCGCACCCACCAGGCGCAGCGGCAGGCCGGTGGCGGTACGAAAGGCATCTTGATAGACGCGAAAAAGATCCGAAGCCTTCAGCCGCTCATGCAGCGTGGCTTCGAACGGCGTCGACACCGGCTTCGGCGAGGATTCGGACATCGCTTCGGGTAGGATGGAGACCATGGTGGTGTTTTTTTGAAGTTGCAATCCCACAGGTGCGGGCACCCGTGGCGGCTAGTAGAATGGAGACGACGGAACTCAGCGGCATGAGCACGGCGGCAAGCAAAGGATTCATCCAAGCCCCGGCAGCCATGGTCACCACGGCGATGTTATAGACCAAGGCAAAGAGGAACGCCCGGCGCACACCGCGGGCACGCCCATCCGCCGCGGCGAAAAGCTCGGCGAGATAGTTGACACCGGAGCCCAGCGCATAGAAGTCCGCCTTCGATTCGAGCAGGCTGCGATCCACCACCGGGGTGCCGGTCACGAACGCGGCGTCGAAGGCGAGCGAATCATTCGCCCCGTCGCCCAGATACAAGGTGTCCTGCCGGTCGAGCTCCTTCACCCGGGCGGCCTTTTGCTGGGGAGACAAGGCACCCGCTGCATTTTCAGCCGGCAGATGGAGCGCCGTGGCCAATCTGGCGACCTTCGCCGGGGTGTCTCCGGAGAGGATGTGGATCGAGAGGCCGCGGGAGCGCAGCAAATTCACGGCGTCCGCCACACCAGGCCGGAGTGAATCGGAGAGAGTGAAAGAGGCAACGAGTGCCCCATCATGCCGGAGTTCCGTGCCGGACTGACCTTTGCCGAGGAACCATGTGCCATCCTCCGCGGAGCAGTGCACTCCCTCGCCTGGAACCTCGTGGACCTGCACGGGACCTATGGCTTCCAAAAGACGCTGTCCCCGTACCCCCAAGGCTTCCAGCAAGCTGCGCGAGACCGGATGAAGTGAGCCGCGAGTCAACCGTGCCAAGGCAAGCGCTGACGAGGTGTCCAGGCTCTCCACCGCAGCCGGATTGTCGAGGACCGGGCGCTCCAAGGTGAGGGTGCCGGTCTTGTCGAAGATGATGTGCTTCACGCGAGCCAAGCGCGGCCAGAGGCTGGCATGGCGGGCAAATGCTCCTGCCCGTGCAAGCCGCGTGGCGGCCCACTCATCCGCGAGCGGAACTGCCACTCCCAGGGCACACGGACACGAGACCACGAATATCGAAATCATCGCCTGCAGACCGCTGCGCCAATCCCCCTGCAGATACCAGAAGGCGAAAACAGCGACACCGAAGATGAGCACGGCTACCAGATAGACGCGCAGCAGGCGCTGGAAGCGCGGTGAACCCCGGTCGGTATCCCGCCCTGCCACAAGCTGGTGAATCAGAGAATCGCCCCACGCTTCATCCGCCGTCACGGAGACCGCCTCGCGTCCCAGTAGAATGGCACCTGCCGGGATGCGCGCCCCCGGCTTCAGCAGCACCGGGTCAGCCTCTCCGTGGATCCATTCCAGCGAGACCTCGGCAACTCCAGCAGCTAGCACCGCCGCCACGGGCAGGGCACGACCGGGTTCTAGTTCGAAGCGGGTGCCTGCCGCAATTTCTGCCAGCGGCAGAAGACCTTGCTGGGCCCTGACCTCCTCTGGCAGGGGCGAGCGGCGGACCAGCCGCTGGCGGTTCCGCGACACTGCTGCTGTTTGCACACGGCGGCCCAACAGCATCAGAAAGGCGAAGGTCGCCACGAAATCGAAGTAAAGCAACCGCTCCTCGCCGGCGATCCAGCCGGCGAGCGAGCCGAGATACGCGGCGATCAGGCCGAGCGCGATCGGCAAGTCGATGTGCAGCGTGCCATGGCGTAGCGCCCGCCAGGCCCGGCCTGCGAAGTAGCCGCCGCCCACCAGCATCGCCAGGGTGGCGGAGGCGAAGGCGATCAGGCGAAAAAGTCCGGCGAACTGAAAATCCGCCGGCATGCCCAGATAAGTGGGCAGCGAGAATCCCATGGCATTCAAGGCGAAGGCACCGCAGAGGCCGAGACGTCCCGAGAGTTCCGCAGAGGCCCGCCCTTCCCCGCCCTTGGTAGCGGGTGCCATGACATACCCGAATTGCGCCAGATCCCGGGCAAAGCCGGGCAAGTCGCAGGCGGAGTCTCGTTGCCATTCGAGGTGCAGGCGGCCGTTGGCGGGGTTCCCCACGGCGCGGATCGCCCCCGGCACGCGCAGGAAAAGCCGTTCGATCAGCCAGACGCAGCCAATGCAGGAAATGCCTTCCACCGAGCAATCGAATTCCCCCACCCCGCCGGAGCATGGGGCGGTGCCGGCCGTGGCTGGCAGCCAGGAGAAATCGTGCGTTTCAAAGGGACGGCTGCGCACCGGCGGCGTGGTGCCGCCACCTTGCAAGTCGTAGAAGCGATCCAGGCCCTGGCCGCGGATCATGGCCGCTACAAATTCACAGCCGCGACAACAGAAGCGCTCCTCCACGCGGCGTGGCATGAAGGGGGTGCCGCAGTGTTCGCAGGCTTGCATTCCGGGGCTACCATGGTTCGCGCCGGTTCCAGCGACCACGCATGGCTTGCGGCATCCCGCGCATATTCCGCCACGCGTCAGGGTGCCGGGCTCGCGGAATGGCAGCAGGAAGGAAGCTCGTCCTTGTCGGCCACGGGTTCGCCACCCGGCAGCGGCAGGGTGCCGTGAAGACGCCAGGCAAGGACCATCGCGGCCAGCAGCGCCATCCCGCGCTGGATTCCCCGCAGCAGTCCGGGCGAGCGGCGCGCTCCCAGCAGTTGGGTGCCGCGCTGGGCGAGCCACAGCATCGGGATGGTGCCGAGACCGAAAGCCAGCGCTAATTCCGCACCCCGCACCGCCCCGCCTGCTGCCAGCAGGGCGATGAACATGGCGTAAAGCGGACCGCAGGGCAGGAGCGGAGTCAGCAAGCCGCTCAGAACTCCGCTCGCCGCCAGCGGCAGGCCTCGCGCGCGCAACCGCACTCTCAGAGAAAAGCGCTGGAAGAAGGCCGGGCGCGGGATCTTCTTCTCCAGCCCGGTGGCGATGAGTAGCAGCGCGATCACCATGGCCCACGGCAGGATCACCGCCGGGGAATCGAAAAACCAATGGAGCGGCTCTTTCCCGAGTCCGCCGCAGATCGCGCCGATGAGCGAGTAGGAGAACAGCCGCCCGGCATGATAAGCGGAGGCTGCCGTCAGACGTTCGGCATCGCTCTTCGCGAAGGTGCCCAGACCGCAGGCCAGCGGCCCACACATGCCGACGCAGTGCAGGCTGGTCGCCCCACCGGCCAGCAGGGCACCTGCGAGGGTGAGGTCCATGGGCTTACTTGGCAGGGGTGGTCTCGACAACCTGCGGCGCCTGCTTGATCGCCACGACGATGAGGGCGGACCAAGCGCCGCAGAGCAGCGCGAAGGCGAAACAGACGAAGAGCCACGGATGCCGGACGAAAAAGCCTGCACGCGGTTCAGTGGATGGAGTCGTGTTCATGGAGTGGTATGGGTGGAAGGTCCGAGGAAGCGCAGCTCATGCGTCAGCACGACGTCGCCCGGCTGCACGCGGGCTTCGATGACGAGAATCGCGGGACCGGCGTAGCTCGCGTGGGGGGCCAGGATGATCGCAGGCGTGCCCGCTTCCCCGCGGGGCGGGATGTCCATCGCCTGCCCCGCGCCGCTCAGGGTGAAGCCCGGCGGGGCGTTGCGAAGGTGGAGCGCGAAGCTGGCCGGCTGGTTGCGCTTGTTGTGAACCCGCACGTGGAAGTGATTCCTCACTGAAGTACTATCCGCATAGTACGGCTGCCCGCGCATGCGGCTGAAGTCCGCCGTGAAGGGCTTCGCCCGCCGCCATGCCGTGATGCTGAAGACCGTCAGCCCGAGCAGGCCGAGAATGGTATAGGCGACCACACGTGGCCGCAGGATGCGCCGCTTGCGCCCCTGCAAGCCATTGAGCGAATCGTAGCGCACCAGGCCCGGCGGGCGGCCCACCAGCTTCATCACATCATCGCACGCATCGATGCAGGCCGCGCAGCCGATGCATTCGAGTTGCAAGCCATTGCGGATGTCGATGCCGGTGGGGCAGACATTCACGCAGCGCCGGCAGTCGATGCAGGAGCCCTCCGCCTTGCCCTTCGGGCCACGGGGTTCGCCGCGCTTCTCATCGTAGCCGATCACGACGGTATCGTCATCCGTGAGCGCGCTCTGCAAGCGCCCATAGGGACACATGATCACGCAGAACTGCTCGCGGAACCAGCCGAAGCAAAACCACAGGATGAGGGTGAGAAAGAGTACCGCACCGAAGGCCGTGGCATGCGCGAGAGGCCCCTCCTGCATGTGCTGGTAGAGACGCGGGATGGAGACGAAGTAGGAGAGGAACACGTGCGCGATCAGCGTGGCGCAGAGCAGGTAGAGCGCGTGCTTCAGCCCTCGCCGCAGCCACTTGCCGGCGCTCCACGGCGCGGCGTCCAGGCGGCGGCGGGCGACCGCATCCCCCTCCGTCCAACGCTCAATGCGGCGGAAGACATGATCCAGGAAGACCGTGTAAGGACAGGCCCAGCCGCACCACAAGCGGCCCAGCAGCGAGGTGATGAAGAAAAGCGTGAAGCCCAGCCCGGTGATGCCGAAGAACATCACCCACAAGTCCTGCGGCACGAGGGTAAGGCCGAAGACATGGAACTGCCGGTTCTCCACGTCGAGGAACAACGCCGGGCTGCCATTCACCTGGACCCAGGGAAGAAGGACATACACCGCGATCAAAAGGCCCGCCACCCAGCGACGGCCGAAGGTCCACTTGCCCTTCACGTCCGACGTGTGCAGGTAGTAGTGCGACCCGTCCCGGTTGATGGTGGTGACGGAGTCGAGATTGGGTTGCTTGCGGAGGTCGGTGGCCATTGGCGTCGGACAGGGAAACCATGGCGGTAGGATCCCGCGGGATCTCCGCATCTGCTGCCGGGATCTGTGCGGATCCTCTCGGCATCCCTTGCAATCCTGAGAATCGCGCCGCCAGCCGACGGACAGATGCGAGTGCGCCCATGCCACGGCAGCGCTGCCGCGCGACATTCCCCCCGGATAAGGGCAAGCACCGATCATCTGACCGCCGGCTGGCGGCGCGATTTCATCCAAGCCCGGCGCTCAGCTCCCGGGCTCGGTGTCTCTCGCCGCCTCCGCAGCGAGCTTCCGGCGCGAGCAGTGGGACCACTCTTCCGCGGAACACTGGTTGGCGGAGCAGGAGAATTCGCACGTGGCGAGTTCCGCGGGAACCTGCTGCACGAGTTGCCGGGTGACCCAGTCCCTCACGGGGTGGGATTTCGGCGAAGTTTCGTCGGGGAATTTCATGATAGGTCTTGGGGGTGGGTGGAGATCGATCAGCCGCCGAAGTCGTGCGGGTTCTTGGAAATGAGGAAGGCAGTCAACTCGGCGACCTGCTTCGGCGTCAGGATCTGGCCCCACGCCTGCATGCGCGCGCCATTGTAGCCGGGGGCTTCCGCAGGCGTCCCTTCGTTGATCAGCTTGAAGATTTCCATGGGCCCGGCCCCATACTCCCAGTGGCCGTCGCAGAGGGAGCGCCCTGGGAGTGGCACCTTTGTGCCGCCGGCATCGAGCGTCCCGGTCAGGTCCGCGGCATGGCAGGCCGCGCAATTCGTGCCGTAGATGGAGGCACCGGCCGCCACGATGGCGGGATCCGCCGCCCACTTTTCGATCAATGTCTTGTCATCCAGGGAGGCGAGGGTCGCGGCCAGTTCCTGCTCCTTCTTCTCGTGGATCGCCGAGAGCTGGGACTCGATCCGCTGGCCATCCGTCTGATAGAGGCCGGAGTAGTAGTAGATCGACCAATAAACGACGAACCAGACGATGGCCCCGTAGAAGGTGAAGAGCCACCAGTTCGGGAGCTTCTGGTCGAATTCCTGGATGCCATCGAACTCATGCTCCCGGAGGATGACCTCGCCCTTGTCCTTGGCATACTTGCCGCGCTTCACTTCAGCTTTCATGGGATATCTCCGTATTCTCTGGGTCCGGCTGGTCGGTCAGGGGTAGTTGCGCCATTCGCTCCCGGTCGCACGCCCTCATCAGGAGGGCGCGGATCGTGGTGATGAGGAACACCGCCGCGAGGGAGCCGAACGCGATCATCGGGATCACCGATGCCCACTCCTCCAGGATCACACGTTTGAACATAGCTATGGATGGAGGGGAGTTTCCTTCGTGGTGGACGAGGTGCGGGCCTCGTGAACCTCACGGGCATGCTCCGTCAGCTTGCGGTAGCTGTCGGGATCGAGCGGAATCGCTTCCGGCATATCCTTCTTCTCGATCTCGTGGTAGCTGCCGACCTTCTGGACATAGGCGATGAGCGCGACCACGCGGCTCTCCGAGAAGTGGCGGAGGAGCTCTTCCTTGCTCGCCGTCTTCATCGGCTCGTAGCCCACGGGTGCGTCGCCCTCGAAAAGCGACCGCGCGATGGCCATGCCCTGCTCGCGGGCCTGCTGGTCGATCTCATCCTTCGTCCACGCCGGGAAGGGCACGCCGAGACGGCGCTGTACCGCGATCTTGCCGGGCAGGGACTTGAAGTCGGTCTTCTCCTCGTAGAGCCATGGGTAGGCGGGCATGTTCGAGTCTTCGTTCGCCCAGCGGGGATTCATGAAGTGGAACCAGTGCCACTTGTTGTCGCGCTTGCCGGCGCGGACGTGTTCGGACCCGGCGACCAGCGGCCCGCCCTCGCGGGCGAGATCGGGACCGGTGCGCTTGGAACCCCACTGGTAGGGATGGTCGTAGAGCGACTCACCGAGATGCGAGTAGTCGTCCTTCACCCCCGCACGTCCGTAGCGCATCACGTCCGGCACCAGCGTGCGGATCATTTGGGAGTGGCAGTTATAGCAGCCCTCGTTCACATAGAGATCCCGCCCGGCCAGTTCGAGCGGCGTGTAGAGATCCTGCAAGCGGCCCTCGATGTTCTTCTCGCGGTTCACCAGCAGCGAGGGCACGATCTGCACGCCGCCGCCGATCGCCACCGCCACGAAGACCAGGACGGTGAAGGGCAGGTAATTCTTCAGCAGGCTTTCGTGCCAGTGGTCCCACTTGGCCCCCTCGCGCTTGAAGGTCTTCACCCCCTGGATGCAGATCAGCACCACTAGGAGCAGCGCGGCCATGTCCGCCCCCTTTGGCAGGAAGAACCACAGCACCATCATCACCACGCCAGCCACCGCATAAGCCACCGGATCCCGGAACAGCGCTTCGCCCAGGCGCAGGCGGTCGTGCTCCTTCTCCGGCACGGTGACTTCCACGGTCTCGTCCACCGGCCTGCCGGAGCGGGCGGTTCGGAAGATGTTCACGGCACACATTACGAAGCCGATCAGATACAGCGTGCCACCGACCGAGCGCAGGATGTAGGTGAGCTGGATCGCCTTCAGCGTCTCCACGAATTCATACTTGAGCGTGGTGCCGCCCTCCGCCACTTGGCCGAGCATGAGCCCCTGCGTGATGCCCGCGGTCCACATCGCGGCGACGTAGAGGAGGATGCCCACCAGGCCGATCCAGAAGTGCATGTTCGCCCACGACTCCGACCACAACCGGGTCTTCCACAGCCGCGGCGCGAGCCAGTAGAACATGCCCGCCGCCATGAAGCCGTTCCAGCCGAGCGCACCGGCATGCACGTGGCCGATCGTCCAGTCGGTGTAGTGTGACAGCGCATTGACCGCACGGATCGAGAGCAAGGGACCCTCGAAAGTGGCCATCCCGTAAAAGGTGATCCCGGCAGCGAAGAACTTGATCACAGGATCGCTGCGGAGTTTCGCCCATGCCCCGCGCAAGGTGAGCAGGCCATTGAGCATGCCACCCCAGGAGGGAGCCCAGAGCATGAGCGAAAACAGCATCCCCAGCATCTGGAGCCATCGCGGGAGCGAGGTATTCAGCAGGTGGTGCGGACCCGCCCAGATGTAGATGAAGACCAGCGACCAGAAGTGGACGATCGACAGCCGGTAGCTATAGACCGGCCGGTTCGCCGCCTTCGGCAGGAAATAGTACATGATCCCCAGGATCGGGGTCGTCAGGAAGAAGGCCACGGCATTGTGTCCGTACCACCACTGCACCAGCCCGTCCTGCAAGCCGCCGAAGATGGGATAAGAATGCACCCACGAGGTGGGGATCGAGAGATGGTTGACGATGTAAAGCATCGCCACCGTGACGATGGTGGCGATGTAGAACCAGAGCGCCACATACAGGCTCGGCTCATTCCGTTTCGAAAGGGTCCAGAAGAAGTTGATCGCGAAAATCACCCATACGACGGCCACGGCGATATTGATGGGCCAGATCAGCTCGGCGTATTCCTTCCCCCGCGTGAGTCCCGCGGGCAGCGTGATCGCCGCGGCCAGGATGATCAACTGCCAGCCCCACATGTGGATCTTGGAAAGCAGGTCGGAGGCGGTGCGTGTTTTGCAAAGCCGCTGCGTGGAGTAGTAGATCCCCGCGAAAGCCATGTTCCCGACGAAGGCAAAGATCACTGCATTCGTATGCAGCGGGCGGAGCCGGCCGAAGGTGATGTATTGCAGGCCATCGCCCTTGAAGAGGCCGAAGCTGATGGCCTCAAGGAATTTCCCGTTCATCTGCCACCACGAGAGCTGGGTGGCGCAGATCACGCCCACGAGCATGCCCACGATGCCCCACAGGATGGAGGCGATCATGAACTGCCGCACCGTGCGGTCGTCATAGGTGATGGTCGTCGTTCTGGCAGTGGCAGCGTTCATTACTTGTCAGGTGTCTCGTCATCGAGTGGCAGCAGGGCATCGCGCTCCGGCGAGCTGTTCCGCGAGCGGACCAATTCCCCCGCGAAACAGAAGATGAAGATCCCCGCCAGGCAGGAACTCACCAGAATCGTCAGCGCGATTACGCTCATCTCCCGGCGACGCTGGCGGAATTCCTGCATGCGGTCGCCGCGCGTCTTGCGGGAGAGTGTGCGGATTCTCTCATCGGGTGGAGTCGAGGTGGCGGGCGTTCGACCACTCGAGGAACGTGTCGGCGATGATTCCCGGCAGGGAGTGCTCGTTGAAGTGTTCGGGATGGAGGATCAGATGAAGCATGCCTGCGCCATTGGTCGGAGAGCCCAGCCAGACGCGGAAGACGTTCGGGTTTCCCTGGCATGCCTCCGCCGCAAGTGCGCCTTCCAAGACCGCGTGGCCCCGTGCAGCCAAGCCCTCAATGGTCCGCCGCAGAGGATCGCATGGCGCTTCCGCTTCCGGAGCTGCGCATTGGCAGCACTCCGCCAATATCAACAGGCCGCGCTGGGTCTCCGAGCCAGCAATCTGCTCAATGAGTTCTTGCGCAAACGCGAGCCAATGCCCCCCGGAATCTTCGTCGAATTCGTTGAGATGCCTCGCCACGGATTGGACGAGGCCTCTGGGCAGGACCGCCGATCCATGAACTGCGATTGACGGCATTCCGGAAGGAGTTTCCGCCAACAACCAGCGATGAAAGGCCGAGAGTTCCGTCGCTTGCATAAAGTCTCGAGGTTACTGAAATCTGTGCCGCTGGCTGCGCGCGCCTTCCGAAAAGTCCCGCACATCCTTTCGCTGCTATGACGCAGCCGACAATTTCTAGCCCTACTTGACCGCCAACACGGAACACGGGGAAAGACGAATCAACCTCTGGGCGGTGCTGCCCAGGAATTCAAAATTCCGGTGAAAGTGTTCATGGGGCCCGACAACGACAAGATCGGTATTTAGATTACGTGCCGACTTAGCCAGCCCCCCAAGGATCGCCCCACTTCGCTAGAAAAGGGCATCGCCGGGTAAGGCAATCCTCTGACACGCCTGTTGGCCGAAGGCGGCATGGGCTGACGTGAAACAACGTGAGACGTGCGCTGTCACTGCCTTTCAGAAGGGCAACTGCAATCTCGACTGCATTCAGAGACGCCTTGGAAAAACCGATCGGCACCAGAATGCGGTCCAGGCGGGGAGGAGCCGGTGGCCCGGAGCGTTGGACGAGAGTGCTGGGAGTATCTTGTAGGATGGCATTCCCGACCAGAAACTACGTCCTTGCATGCCTTCATGCTCCGCATCGATTCGCGATCCCCACGTCTCAATTTTACTTCTTTGGAACCGTTGCCCGAAGCGCCCATTGACGCGAATCCGCAGGATATGCGCAGCATCGGCTCGCAAACGGTTAGATGCCTTCGGCATGACAAGCAAAGGTAGCCGCGTCTCAAGCCACTACCATGAACACCACTTCAACGGCTCCCTTGATCTCCCTGCTGCTCGCATCCGCTCCTCTGATGGCCGGGACCATTGTTACCTCCCCATCCTCCCCCTTGGTGACGAGCACCGGCTTCGAAAACGCGCGCCGTCCAATCTCCAATCCCACCTTGTTCGATCTCGCGCTGCCGACAACCAATGTCCACGCGATCGCGATCTACCAGCGCTTGCCTGACTTCGTAAACACGACGGCAGGCCCGCTGCCAATGGGTGGCGATGTGCAGGTCTATGCGTTGCAATTTGAGATCGCGTTGAACGAACGGCTTTCCGTCGTCGCCACCAAGGACGGTTACGTTGACATCAATCCGGATACGGAGCCGTTGTGGTCGAACGAGTCTGGCTTCGCGAACATCGCCGCAGGGCTCAAGTACGCCTTCGTGTATGACGAAGCGCGCGCGACCGCGCTCAGCGGAACCGTGACTTTCGAGTTTCCCACGGGGAACCACGACGTCTTCCAAGGCGAAGGCGATGGAGCTGCAAACCTGATCGTTTCCGGTTTGAAGCTTTGGGACGACTTCGAGCTGGCTGGCGGCGCGGGCTTGCACCTTCCATTCGATGGCCAGATGGCCACCACTTCCTTCGTTAGCGCCCACGCGAGCTATGAGACCTGCCGCTGGTTTATCCCTTTGATCGAATTCAACTGGCATCACGTCTTGGAAGCCGGCAACGGTCGCTCCAATTTCTTCGCCCAAGCGGGCGGCGGCGTGCCGGTGGTCGCGACCTTCGAAGGTTCAGATCTCCTCAACTTTGGAGCCTCGAATGCCTCCCAAAACCGCGATTTCGTCACCGCCGCGATCGGCTTCCGCTCACGACTCACCGCGGACCTTGATGCGGGGCTGGCCTATGAAATCCCTCTTACCAGCAAAGAAGACGGCGTCATGGAAGACCGGATCACCTTGGATCTTCTCTGGCGCTTCTAGGAACTCGCCAGCTAGCGCTCAGGAATCGCCGCTGATCTGGCGTACCTCTCCTGAACGAACCACCCCAATTTGCCATGAAATCCGATACACTCATCGCACCGGCCTTCCTCTTCGAGTTGCTTTCGAGCGGGTGCATCGGGCCACGCGTACCCGTGACCACTTTCACCGCAAGTTGGTAACGCCTCCGCATCGGGAGTGAGATCCTCCCGGCGCGGATCTGCTCTTCACGGCGACGGCATTTGCAAGCCAGCCGTGGCCAGGTGGTCCAGGATTCAGAACCAACGGACCGCACCTCATTCGAGCCGCAGATAGGCAACGTAGCGGGCCAAGGCGACGATCTGGGCGTCGTCGAGCGTCTCATGTCCCGGCATGTCGGTGCCTGGCACTCCGAACTTGATGGTGCGGGCGAGGCGGTTCTCGAGGTCGAGTCCGGAGGACGTCCAGGGGAAGGGTCCCCGATCGAGGTCAGTGGGACGCTTCACGAGAGCGGCCGCGAACTTGCCATCGCCGTGGCCAACCGGTCCGTGACAGGCCGCGCAATGATTCAGAAATAGCGGCGCACCTTCGGGAATGGGGCCCTTGGGCTTCGGTGTCCACGTCAGTGCGGCGACCGCATGCGATGAAGCGGCTTCCGCGGAGACATCCCGGAGAAAGGCAATGAGATCGTCACCACGTGCATCGTTGAAAAGATGGGCATAGATGGGCATCGGCGATCTCGGTGCGAAATCCCGCGGGTTGAGGAAGTGGAGCTTGAGCCATGCCACGGAGCGGCGGGCTCCGACGTTTGTTAGATCGGGTCCTTGGCGTCGGTTGCCGATGAGAACGGGCTTCTCCGCCAGCACTCCTGTCAGGTCGGAAGCCGGGCCCCAGGGGAGTTCATCGGGCGAGCCCGGCCGCACGTAGCGCGAGTGGCAGTGGATGCAGCCTTCCGCGATATAGACGGCACGCCCGTTCGCGACCACCGTGGGCTGAGGCCGCGGTGCGGAGGGTTGGAAGCGGGCGAGGAAGATGACGGCGACTGCCGCTCCTGCCATAGGCCATTGTTGCCGGCGTAGCAGCAGCGCGCCGAGCACCACCGATCCTGCCACAAGGACGAAGGACGCCGGCACATGATGGAGCGACTGCGCCATGCCGATTCCATTGGCGGACCCGAACCACCCGGCGACCGCATACAGCCAAGCCGCACGGCGGGCGATGGTGCGGGGCTCGGCAGAGGGCGAGAAAAAGCCGGGCCACGCAACGAGCGCCGCGGAATAGAGCGACACACCGGCCGGATAGATCCACCCGGCCAAACCACGGGTCGCGGGATTGTCTACAGCGAAGGCCGCTGCTGCCAGGATCACCCACGCGATGGCAAGCAGCACGGAGAAGCCGCGTCGCAAGGTGAGCCCGGCGAGCACCGCGGCGGCGACGTGCACGGCGGCGTTTCGCCACAGCAAGGGCTCGCCCCATGTGGCGGACTTCAGGTCTCGTTCGTGCTGGATGACGAAGAAGGCCGCCGAATCGAGCCACACCAGCGCGGTGAAAGCGGCGATCACGGCGATCATTCCATGGCGCGCTGGTACGTTTCCGCTGAGCGAAAAGATCGCGGCCCTCCGGGGAACCAACGCCGCGCCAAGGAGCGCGAAGACCGCGCCGAAAGCCGCCTGCTGCACGGGGCTGGCGAGGAAGACCGGCGGAAAATTGCAGAGCGCATAGCCGACGCCGGTGCCGAGTCCCACCCAGGCGAGGCCACACCATCGGGGTAGCAGCGGGGCCAGCGAGACGGTCATCGTGCCGATCGCCGCACCCGTTAGCAGCGAGACGCAGAGAGCCGCGGGCATGGATGCCGCCCAGGACGACGCCGCCGCGGAGATGGCAGCGGCGACAAAGGCGGCCTGAAGTACGGCAGGCGTGGTATTTCGTCGAGCCGTGAAAAAGCCGGCCGCGATGCCCGCCAGAGCCATGGTTCCCAGCGCGATCTTCTCCGTCGTGGGAGTTCCACCAGCCGCCCGCATCAGCTCGACCCACGCGAACTGGGCGAAGATCAGGAAATGCGCATAGACCATTGCCACCACACCGGCGGCACGCAGCGGCAGCCTTACGCCCGCCAGCAACCCGCCCTCAGCCCGATCGCCTGAACCGCGGCCACCGCGGCGTCGGTCGCCGCCACCACCCACCAGGCTGCCGGTAGCGCGCCGGTCGCGATGTTGACGGCGAGAAACACGGCGACCGCCGCGCGAACGATCGCCGTGGTCGTCCATACGGCTTCCGCGGTCGTCCCTTTCCGCAAGCACAGCGCGTAGCACAGCCCCGTGGACAGAACGAAGGCTCCGATCCACCCCATGAAGACCTCCGCTCCCGCAGGCAGGGGCGGGAGCGAGAGCAAACTCATCACCAGCGACGGTGTCAGGATCAGCAAAAGTCCCGTCGCGGCGTCCATCCCGCCGACGGCCAGGCTCAATGGCAAGGCGATTCGTTTCATGAGTGAGAGGGAAAGGTTCGGGACGCCACGAGATCCACCAGTGGATTGATGCGCCGAACATGACCAGGCCACATAGCGCGCGCACGACGAAGGCCACGGTCCGCCATGGCGGTGCCTCTGCCATCCACGCCACGCCGGCGCTCTCCGCCCACCCGGTGGCGGCAAGTACGACGACCATGGTAAGTGCGGCGATATTCCATGCGATGGCCGAGGAAAGGCCGCCAAAGCGGTTTCCCGTCAGCCGAAGCAGCAGCGCACAAAAGGAGGTGGTGAAGCCGGCCATGGCCAGATGCGAGTGGGCGACCAGACCGTGGGTGAATTTCATTCGGTCCAGAATGCCGGGCAGGAATGCTACCCACGCCGAGACCACCAGCAGCGCCCACCACAGCAGCGTGGCGACGCGCCAGCCATGGGGCCTTTCCGGCCAGCGAAAGGTCCGCCAATCGCGCAGCACCAGCCAGGGCCACGGTAGCAGCAGGCCGAGGGCGATGATCTGAAGCGGATCATGATGGCTGCCGCCGATGGCCTCCGCCACGATGAAAGTGATCCAGCAGGCACCGAAGTACACGAGCGTCTTCCATGGTGCGCCGGGGTGCTTCACATCCAGGCGGCAGGCGCGAGGCAAGAGCATCAGCAGGCCCACCACCAGCAGCGTGGAACCCAACAGGCTCGCGCCCGTGGGTCCGCCGCTACCCGGATTGACCGGCGGATAGACAGCGGGGGAACTCGCCTGGATCATGCCCCACGGGACGAGGGCCAGCGCGGCGAGCCCGGCAAGCGTCGAGCGCGCCTTCACGCGACTCCACGCCTCGCGATGTCTCCACCAGCCGAGGACGAGGACGCACCAGAGGAACACCAGCGCGCCGGTGAAGGCCAGCAGCGGCCCGCCCTTCCAATCGAGGAAGATCTTGCCGGAGGTGATCCCACCGAGCCACGACCACGTGCCGGCGGCGAGAGCCGCGGTCCACGCCCATGTGGCGGCCGAGCCCCATCTCCGAGGTACATCGTAGATCGCCAGCAGCCAGCCGACCAGCGGCAGCGCGGTCCAACCGTAAAGCTGGAGATTCAGGTGAACCGGCATCCAGCGACCGTAGGTCCACTCGCCGTGATTCAGCCCGGGGAAAAGCAGTAGCAGCGAAAGCCACAGGCCGGCGGCATTCCCCGCCACCAGCCAGCCGAGCGCGTGTCGTCCCGCATTCATTCAGGCGGCATCCAGGATGTGGCCGTCTCGCATCCGCAAGACCCGGTCACAGCGCTTCGCGAGGTCCAGGTCATGGGTCGCCATCACCAGCGTGCGACCTTTCGAGCGGACGAGGTCGAGCAGGATTGCGAAGACCTTCTCGCGATTCGCCTCGTCGAGCGCGCCGGTCGGCTCGTCGCCTAGCAGAAGCTCGGGCTCGTTCATCAGCGAGCGCACCAGTGCGCCGCGCTGGCGCTCGCCGCCGGAGAGTTCGCGCACCCGTTGCTTCAGACAGTGGGAGACGCCGGTGGCTTCCGCGAGTTCATGCAGCAGTCGCATCGCATCGTCCCGTTTGCCACCTGCAGCGATGACGGGGACGAAACAGTTCTCCTCCAAGGTAAGATCCGGCATCAGGTGATGGAGCTGGAATACGAAGCCCACCTTGTGGCGCAGCAGATCCACGCGTTCGCGCTCGCTGCCCACCATTCGGCCGGCAGTCCGCACACTGCCGCTCTCGGGATACTCGAGGCCTGCGATCACATTGAGCAGCGTGGACTTCCCGCAGCCGGAGGTGCCGCACAGGGCGACGGTCTCACCGCGGCGGACCCGCAGGTCCACGCCCCTCAGCACCTCGATCCGGCCGCGGTCGAAGCTCTTCCATACGTCGTGAATTTCCACCATGTCGGGGTCTCCTTTCATTCAAATCTGAGTGCTTGTGCCGGGTTCAGGCGTGCGGCGTACCACGCGGGGTAAAGGGCTCCCGCCAACGCGGTGCCGAGTGCGAGCACCGCTGCCGCCACGATCTCCTGCCAGCCGATATTCGGCTCGATGTAGCCTTGTAGCTGCGGAATCGCCCGCAAGAGTCGAAGACCGCCCAAGCTGAGCAGCCAACCCCCGGCGATGCCGAAGGCGCAGACGGCGAGCGACTCGCCGAAGATCATGCCAGCCACTTGAGCACGGGAAAATCCGCACACCCTGGCGATGGCGATTTCCTTGATGCGACTGAAGACCGAAAGGATCATCGTGTTCGTCACGCTCAGTCCTCCTAACAAGAATGCGCAGCCGCCGACTACCCAAGCGGTGGTTTTCAGAATCTTGAACTGCGAGTAGCTGCGGCTGAATTCCTCGTTTTCCAGCGCTGTCATGCGCGGGTATTCTTCTTCGATCCACTCTTTCACCTCGGATGAATCGTGGCCGCCGGCAAGCGCCACGGTGATCACCGAAGAGCCTCCTTCCTTGTGAAAAGCGGTCTGGCAGGCGGCCAGCGGCATGAAGACACCGCCATTCTCAAAGCCGTTCTCCATCCGGATCACGCCGGCGACCCTGTGCTTGCCTTGACCGAGCTCGACCTCGTCACCCGCCTTCGCCTTCAGGAATTCCGCGGCGCGTTCACCCAGCACGATATTCTCGCCTTGAAACCCGGCGATGGATCCGGAAAGCCACTCCGCTTTCTTCAGCCGTCCATCCTCCGCACGGATGCCGAAGCAGGTGACCACCGGCCGGTCGGGAGCGGTGACGATCGCGAAAAGCACCGGCTGCGCCTCTTTCACGAAGGGCTGCTTTTCGAGTTCATCGACCAGGCTGTTAGGGACGTTGCTGAAGAACAGGTCGGAGACGTTCTTCTCGAAAACCACGACCTCGGCATCGCTGCGCAGGATACGCTCGAACATTTTCACCGCGCCGCCGAGCAGGCCGACGACGCTGAGTATGGTGGCCACGCCGAGGGCGATGCCGGTGGCACCGATAGCCGTGCGCACGCGATGACGCCGCAGGTTCGTGAAGATAAGGCGCCAGAGGGACATGCCACAGGGTGTTAGACGGCGGCAGATGCCATGGATAGCTCCTGGCCAGAGGCGGGGGGCGCGACCCGTAGTGGCCGCAACATTCCCCAGCGTTCCACGGGGCCCGGAAGGGCGGCCTCGACGCGGTCGCCGGTCTCCTGCAAGCGGGTGAACCGTTTGAAGGCAGCCTCGGAACCTTCCGCCGCGACCAGATTGGGGCGGCCGAGTTCTTCATCACGCCCTGCGGATTTTCCGGAAACCGACTCGTGGGAGTGCACATCTTTCAAGTCATCGGCCGCTTGGTACGCCAATCCTCGTAGCAAGGCCAGGCGATCCAGGAGCTGGATCTCACGGTGCGTGGCACGACCGCACAGGGCTGGCAGACCTACGGTAAGACGGAGCAGCGCGCCCGTCTTGCGCGCCGCCACCGCGGCGACTTCAGCGGGATCCTGCCGGCCACGCCAGCCGCCGAGATCATACGCCTGCCCGCCCGCGAGCCCGTTGATGCCGAGACATTCATCGACCAGTTCGCTGGCTTCGTCGCGGCGCGCCAGACTGACACTTCGCATGCCTTGCCAGAGCAGGAAGTAGCCACGATTGATCAGAGCGAGTGCTGCCAGCAGCGCCATCGCCTCGCCGTGGACCACATGAAGGCACGCTGCGCCGCGGCGTGTGCGCGCGTCATCCATCGCCGGCAGATCATCGAACACCAGCGAAGCGGTGTGGAGATACTCAAGGCCGCAGCCCAGCGCCCGTGCCGATTCTTCGGCCAGTCCCATTTCAATGCTGAGCAGGTAAGCGACCACGGCGCGCACCAGCGATCCCGGCCGGGCCAGCAAGTCACCGACCGCCCCCGCCAGCCGGGGCTCGCCAATCGGCCCCATGCCCCGCCGGAAGCTGGCCGCCAGCATCTCGCGCGCACAACCGGCGCGTCGTTTCCACCAGATTTCCGCGTTCATGCTGTCAATTCACTTCACCGGTCAGATGGAAGCGCACCGTGAGCTTCGGATTCACCGTCATCACGGCCATCGACCGGATCAGGGGCAGGCCGAAGTCCTCGTAGTCGAGAGATGCCGTGCCATCGATGGTCATCCAGTTGCCCTCCTTTCTAGAGGTGTAGGGAAAGGAGATTGCCTTCGAGATTCCATGAATCTTGAGATTGCCCATCGCGTAGGTCTTGCCCTTGTCGGTCCACGTCTTGGTAAAGGTGAAGCTCCCCTCCGACCCGCCACCGCCGAGCCACTTGATCATCTCCTTGTCACGCTTGTCGTCCTCCGTCTTCAGATCGGAGAACTTCCAGGTCAGGTTCACGGAAGTCGGCGTGAGGGCCGTGTCATCGCCGGTGACCTTCGCGTCGAAGGTCGACAGCGTACCCGTGAACTCGTGGCCAGTGGCCTTGGCATCGACCTGGATACGGCTCTTGGTCTGATCGATCTTGAGCGTGCCGGCGGACGAAAGTAGAGGAAGAAGAATGAGTGAGCCTAGGAGCAGCTTCATGGTGTTACGGAGATTTGCTTGCTCCGTGATTCACCCGGTTCCAGCTTCTGTCCCGGCGAATCAGAGCACCAGGCTCACTGTTTCGTAACCAACCCGTTACCGATGAAAGTCAGTCTCAACAGCAAGCCGATGTCCATCCTCTTTGCCGTGGCCTTCGGAGCGTTAAGTGCCCACGCCGATCCCTACAAGACAGGGGATTCGGTGAAGCCCTTCACCGCAAAGGATCAGCACGAGCAAGCCTACACCTTCGATGCGAAATCGACTCGCTACCTGCTGGTCAGCCACGACATGGACACCGGCAAGAAGGCCAACGGCGCACTGACCGCGCTCGGCAAGGATCACCTCGCTGGCAAGAAGGCCATCTATATCGCGAACATCCATGGCATGCCCGGCGTCGGCCGCATGTTCGCCCTGCCGAAGATGAAGAAATACAACCACCGCATCATCCTCGGGGACGACGCGGCGTTGATCGCGAGCTTCCCCGAGCAAAAGGACAAGGTCACCGTGATCGGACTGGAAAACGGCAAGGTGAGTTCCGTGCAGTATTGGGATCCCGCCACCGAAGGCGTGAACAATTTCCTGAAGTGAAGAACAAGGAAGGGGGCACGTCGGTGCCCCCCTTCCCGGGTCAAGGGTGGCGCAGACGGAAGAACTTTCGCTCCGAATCCGGCACGATGTGTACCCGGCATTCGCCGTCCGCAGCTTCAATCTCCAACTCGCATTCCGTCCACCCCCCCGAGGAGAGGTCAGAGCATTCCTCGAGCACCCAGCCGGGCAGGCCGGCCGGCCAATGGAAGCTCAGGCTGCTTCCATCGTTCGTCATCACGGGATCGGGGACCACGAGATCGAAGTTGGCCGTCAGATTGCGAGCCGGGTTGGCCTTGAACTGGTAGGTCGAAGCACTGCTGACCACCGTGCCGTTCTCCGTCCAGTTGACGAAGCGATAGCCGGCTGCCGGCGAAGCCACCACTACGACGTTATTACCGTCCTCGAAGGTTCCACCACCACTGGTTCCTCCTGCGGTGGCAGGCCAGCTGCTTGTGCTGATCGCGTAGCCCCGCACAAAGCGAGCGGTGAGCGAAAGGTCGTCATCGAGCGTGAAGCGATAGGTCGCCTTCTCGCTCACCTTGCTGTTGCCGCGCTCCCATCGCTTGAAAAGATACCCCGGATTTGGCGCGGCAATGACAGTGACCTGGCTCTCATCGGCATAGTCGCCACCGCCGCTGACGGTTCCGCCGACAGATGGAGAAGCATTCAATGCGAGAGCCCACGTGCTGCCATCGTTGACCACGAAGTTGGCGGTGAGGTCGCGGTCCACCGACGCGGGAAAGGAATAGGTGGAAGTCGTCGCGACCTGCACGCCGGTCTCCGTCCAGTTCACGAAGCGATAGCCGGGACCGGCAGAGGCGACGAGTGTGACCGCACTGCCGTCTTGAAAGCTGCCCGCCCCCGAAACACTGCCACCAACCGCGGGAAAGACATTCGCAAGGATTTCCCAGGCCGGGACCTCCGCAGCGAAGTGGGCCACCACGGCGTGATGTACGTCCGCGGTAAATGTGTAGCTCGGCTGGTCACCCACCACGATGTCTTGATCCGTCCAATGGACGAAGTGATAGCCGGGATTTGCGACCGCCGTTAGATTGACCGCTTGGCCGGGGTCATACGCACCGCTTCCCGTGGTGATCCCGCCTGCCACCGGCTCCGCGATGGTATCGACCACCGCTTGCGGTGCCAATGCCGCACCCGCTTCCGCCACCATGATGGTATAGGTCTTCGCGACTGCCGGCAGGACAGCATCCGCGGCCTCGATGGTAAAGCTGAACTCACCCACCGCTACGGGCGTGCCGGACAGTATCCCCGTCACTTCATCGAATGCCAATCCATCCGGCAGATCCCCGCTGCGCATGCAGCTAAAGGGTGTAGCCCCCGGAATAACGACGAGCCGGTCGGGATAGGGCTCTCCCACCTCGCCATTCTGAAGATGTTCGGCAAGACCAACCTCCGCATCCGGATTGAATGCGGACATCTGCGAGCCGAGGAACTTGCCCACCACCTCGATGGTGGAGAAGTCGGTTTCCACCCCGTTCACCTCACCGACTCCGTCGCCGTGGATGCCATCCGGTCCCACGCCGTCGGTCGCCACCTCGCCGCTCTCCGCATCGAGCGGCCCCACATACTCGAAGAATTCATAACGGCGTGTTACCACTTCATCGCCATCCGGCAGGTCTTCCCCAGCCGCTTCCAGTTTTCCCTTCCTGCCACCGCCCACCGCATTGAACTCGGTCTGAAGAATCTCCCACTCGAACTCCACCTCGTCGGGCTCGTCGTTGCGCCAGTTGCGGTCGCCCGCATCTCCAGGATCGTCTGACACCAGGTCGCGCAGTTTCACCTCGCGGTTGTTGTGAGTGGTGGTGCGGATTTCCTTCACCCACACCGCGGGGCCGAATTCCTTCACGTGCACCTCGGGAGCCTCGGGCGGCTTGATTGCCGCCTGCACTTGTGCGGCTGCTCCCGCGACTGGCGGCGGGTAGTAGGTGAAGCTAGGTGTGGAAACCTGCACCGCGGGACCGCGCACCAGGGCTCCCGCGCCGTCATCCACCAGCCAGAAATACTTCACCGATGCAGCGTTCGCATTGATCCCCACGCCGAAGTGCTCGCCGCCGAAATTTACCGCCGGATTGGTGAACATGTGACCGTCCGTCGGCAAAATGGGCGCGGTGGGGACGGCGGTGTATGCCGACCAGGTCCCATCCGGCTTTCTAACAGCCGACCAACGGACCAGGCATCTCGGATGGCCCGGAATGGAATCGTCCTGCGTGATCTTGCAGGTGCCGTAGTGGTTCCAGTCGTAGGTGTAGGTGATACCCGTGCTCGGGCAGTCCTCGATCTCGACCTCGAAACCATGACACGCGGTGCCGGTATCGTTGACGACATCGAAGTTGTTGATGGTGCCGTAGGCAGTGCTGCCGCGTGCGGCGCTGCAGGCGACCAGGGCCGATCCCAATGAGGCGAGGAAAAGGCGGGAGGCATTCATGATAGTGGTTTCTTCTGGAGCGAAAGGCCCGTCGCCCATGGCGGGCGGCGGTTGAGCCTTCCGGAACGACTCCACAAAAACGCCCGGCACGCGGCGTCCACAAGGGCAGCCTGGTAACGAAATGGTAGGGTAACCAATCAGTTACCGACGAACATCCCATGACTCCCCCACCCTCCCCACCATGAACCGTCCCGACTGGATTCCTTTCCTCTCCAGTCCGGCGACTAGCCGCATGGGAGGCTCGCCGAGCGGCTCATCCGTTAGCCGGAAAGTCCCCCAGTGCATGGCCACGGCTCGACGGCAGCGGGTGTCTTCAAAGACCTGCACCGCCTCCTCCGGTATCATGTGCATCGGCTTCATGAACCAGCGCGGAGAGTAGGCTCCTATCGGGATCATTCCGAAGTCGATGGGTCCGAATCGCTCGCCGATCTCGCGAAAGACCGGGCAATAACCGCTGTCCCCCGCGTGCCACAGCTTCACCCCGGCATGCTCTAGCAGCCAGCCGCACCAGTGCCCGTGATTCCGGTCGAATGGAGTGCGCGCGGTAAAATGCTGTGCCGGCGTGGAAGTGACCCGGAGGCCCTCGAAGATTTCCGAGGAGCTGAACCACGGGAGTTCTAGTACTTCAGTGAAGCCTTTGCGGGCGAGCCATCCCGCATGCCCTTCCGCCACCACCAGCCGTGTCTGGTATCCCAGCGTGCGCAAGGTCGGCAGATCGAGGTGATCGTAGTGGGAATGCGTGAGCAGCACGGCATCGATCCCGGGCAGCTCGTCCAGACTGCACGGCGTGGGCACCAGCCGCTTCAGCGAGGGAAAAGGAAGCGGCGCGCAGTGCTCCGAGAAGACGGGGTCGATCAGCAGGTTCCTGCCGCCGCCCTGCAAGAGAAACGACGAGTGCCCGAGCCAGGTGACCCGCCAGCCAATCTCTGGCGGCCCGGCTGACATCATAGGGACTGAACTCGCGGAAACATCGGACGCTGAAGAAGGCGAATCTTTCGCCGCGATCCCGAACTTCCAGCGGAACACGTCGCTGAAGCGGTGCTCATCGTGAAGCCAGGGATTGGAGAAGATCCGGCGCATCGCCCGGCGCAGCATCCGCAGGGACGAGCCGCACGCAAGCCCCGCACGCAAGACGCCCCGGCCTTTTTCGGACCGGGGCGCCTGCCACCGAATTTCAGCTTGGAAATACGGAGTTCATTTCCGTCACAATCATCCCCCCCGGGGGATTGTGCCGGAAAAAAAGAGCGTCTCGCCTTGGCGAATGGTCACCGGCAAGCCGATGACCGGAAAATCGAGTTCAAGGTCATCGCCCTCCGGTTCGGTCTCGAAGCGGAGTTCCCCGCGCGTTTTCTCGGGAAGTTGGATCACGTCCAGCGTTCCGCGCAGGGCACCGTCCACCCTGACGTCGTAAGCCCCGACCGGCAGATCCTCCGCCTCGACTTCGAAGACGATCACGCCGGCCACGCCGACGTCGATTTCCGCCTCCCCCTTTGCTTCCGGGGGGGCACCAGCACCGCGGACGAGCGGGCTGATGTAGGTGTGATTGTGATGGTCGTCATCAGCCCCCCCGGTAGGAGGGGGTGGAGGCGCAGGAATCGCGCCGCTGAAGAAAGTGATGCCCTCCCTGACGATGGATATCGGAGCACCTGCCACGGCGAAATTCAGTGGCAACTCGTCTTCATCCAGGTCGTTGCCGGTTTCAAACTCGGTCTTCCCGCGGGTTTCATCATCATCCTGCTGCATGGTCAGCAGACCGCGGACGGCTCCTCCGATGAGGATCTGGTAGTTACCCACGGGAAGGTCCCTCCCCCGGATCTTGAGCTCGACCTTGCCCGTTGCCATGGATTGGAGTTCCACCTTTACCCAGCTTCCGGCGGGGGCTTGCACGCTGGCTGCCAAATCCGCGCGCTGCTCGATCTCGTCCTCTTCGTCGTGATGACCGTCGTCGTCGTGATCCTTGATGCCGTCGTTGTTGTCATCGTCGTCGTCGCGGTCCCGCGCTCCGTCGCCGTCGTCGTCATCCTCGTTGTCGGAATCGTTGAGCTTGCCGTCGCCATCGACGTCATCGTCATTGGTCACGGCATTGCCGCGCGAGTCTCCGTCGATGTCATCGTCCATCGAGTCGGACGAATTGTCGCCGTCGATGTCGTCCTCGGCAAAGTCGTCGTCGTCGAGGCTGTCGCCATCGATGTCATCCTCGCTGGAATCGTCATCAAGCTTCCCGTCGCCGTCCATGTCCCGCTCGGACGCGAGCGTATCGTTACGTCCGTCTCCGTCCGTGTCCGCCTCGTAGGGACTGCTGTCGGACTTGCCGTCGCCGTCCACGTCGGTTTCGCCCAGCGAGTCATCGGCCAGGCCGTCATCGTCGATGTCGCGCTCCGCCGGGTTGTCGTTGTTGACGTGATCCCCGATGTATTGGCCGGCGTAGGGGCCGGTCTTCGCGATGCCGCCGTCGATGTTTTCGTCCAGCGCGTTCGGAATGCCGTCGCCGTCGATATCGGGATCGACGAGATTCGGAACGCCATCGCCATCAAGGTCCGGTGCCGTGCCGGTGGCGTGGACTTCCATCGCCGACAGACCCAGACTGGCGGCGGCGAGCAGCCTCAATCCCGCGCGGGTGCGGATGAGAGACATTGGTTTCATATTCTCGGGAAATTCCAAGGATTCGGTTTTGGCGCTCGGCAAACGATTTACGAAGGAGGACGGGAAGCGGCAAAGGGATTGGCGTAACAGAGTGGTAGGAAATCAGTGGGTCACTTTCACGCGCAGGAAGCGGGCGGTTTCGGAAGGAAGCGCGAGGTCACGCACCAGGATCGATTTCACGCCTGGGCCTCCAGTTTCGCCCGAAACGTATCCCGGTCCGGCGAATGCGGAGCCATGCTCGCTTGAGGCAATGGCAGACCAATTGACCAGGTCTCCGGAAGCTTCCACGACGAAAGCGATGTCATTCCTCGACGGATCCCGCGGGATCATCAGGTCCAGCTTTCCACCATGGAGCACCGGGGTAGGAGCGGGATCAGGTGTGGTGGGAATCGTGAGCAGCGCGTACTCGACCAAATTCGCGAGCCCGTCGCCGTCCGGGTCCCCGTCATCGGCAGCGGCCGGATTGCCGAGGTGCTGGGCCTTCCACGCGGCAAGCGGGGAGTCCGGCACGATGCGGAAGAAGACTCCGCCTCCCGAGGAGCCTCCTCCTGCCGCAGTACCATAGATGGTGCCATCGGCCGCCGTGGTCACGCCACCGGTGAAGATGAGACCCGCTCCATCATCGGCCGTGGCGCTGATGCCATTGAAGGCAGCGAGCCTTGAGAGTCCGCCCGCCGTGGTGTAGCGGAAGACCCCGCCGTTTCCGGGCCCGCTCGCCAGACCGACCAGATATCCGTCTGCCGCGGCGTGGAGATCGCTGTCTGGACCCGCAAGCGTGGTGCCATCGAAGGATGCGACGGCCGTCCACGAGTCATTGGCCGGGTTGAGCCGGATTATGGCACCGGCATCTTCCGTGCCGCCGCTGCGGCAGGTGCCGTAGATCATTCCGTCGGTAGCCGCGACCAGCCCGGCGGAGGGCAGCCGTGGTCCGTTCGCAGCGAAGTGCGCGAGCACGGTGTAGGCCCCCAGAGATGACAGTTTGAAAAGAACCCCGCAGTCTGCCGTGCCGCCGCGACTGGTGACACCGTAGTAGCTCTGGTTCCCGGCCAATACCAGCGGCCCCCGTGGCCCGCTGCCGGCGAAGGCTCCGGCATTGCCGGTAAAGGAGACGATGCGCGTCCGCACGCCGGCGGTGGTCACCTTGAAGAGCGTGCCCCGTGCGCTGGTCCCACCTTCACGGCTGGCTCCGTAGAGCGCGCCATCCGAGCCGTTGATGAGCCCTCCATCGGCGAGCGATCCGCCGGTCGAGGTGAAGGAGTTGACGAGAGATATGCCAGAGGCAGGGTCGTAGCGAAACGCCGATCCGCGCCCCGATGCCGCTCCCTGGCTGGCCAGACCATAGAAGACACCGTTTTTAGTCATCAACTGTCCGTCCGGAGCGGAGCCGGCCGCGCCGCCAAGCGTGGCTGCCACCGTGAGCGAACCTCCCGCCCACTTTGCCAAGGTGCCGCCGCCACCACTTCCCCCCGCGGCGAGCGGAAAAAGCCAGCCGCCCGCGCCATCCGGCACCGGTGCGCCGGACGGCATCCAGCCGTTGGCAGGCGAAAGGCTGGCGACCGGGGTAAAGTTCCCGGCCGCAGAAACCTTGAAGACCGTACCAAGATTTCCCGCTCCTCCGGCCGAGGTACAGCCATGATAATACCCGTCGTCGCCCGCCGCGATGCCCGCCCTTGGTACCGCACCCGGGGTGATGCCACTTTCCCCGGTGAAGGAAGCGAGCATGGTGAAAGCCCCGCCGGTGGTGAGCTTGAAGATCCCGCCCCATCCCGAGGCCCCACCTGCCGCCACCGTGCCCAGCAGTGTGGAGGCATCCACCGTCACCATTTCACCGACCGGCTGCGAGCCCTCCAAATCGGAGAAGCTACGGAGGGGCGTGAAAACAGGACTCGCCCCGGTCGTCAGACTGAAGGCGGTCCCGAAACCCTCCGCGCCGCCGAATTCCGTGGTGCCGAAAAGTAGCCCGCCGCCGATCAATACCAGACCGCCCGCCGGCCGGGCTCCGGGTCGAGCGCCCGTGTTGCCGGTGAATTCGACCAGCGTCGTCACCGTGCCGCTGCTGAGGCGATACACGGTGCCCAGGTTGGAGGTGCCGCCAGTACGACAAACCCCGTAGATGGTGTCCCCGGAAACGACCAGCGATCCACCGGGCTCGCTCCCCTTGGCCGCTCCAGCCATGCCAGTGAACTCCGCCAAGGTCGTGATCGCGCCCGCCGGGCTCACCTTGAAAACAGTCCCGAAGCCTCCCGTGCCGCCAGCCGCAGTCGTGCCGTAGAAAAAGCCGTCCGTGTGGAGGACCAGCGGCCCCGGCACCGAGCCCCGTGCCACACCTCCGGCACCGGTAAAGTCGGTCAGCTTGGTCAGAACTCCTGTGGTCGTGACCTTGAAAACCGTCCCGAAGCCCCCCGCCCCGCCGGCCGAAGTGGTGCCATAGAGGGCTTGGTCCGGCCCCTGCACCAGGCCCGATGTGGGCGCACTGCCATTGGAGCCGCCAAAGGAGGCCACCGTTTCCACCGCACCGCCCGGGGTCACGCGGAAGACAGAGCCTGCTCCCTCCGCGCCGCCGCTACTACAAGTGCCGTAGCTCTCCCCACCCGCCAGCGGCAGCAGCTCGCCCACCGGCTGGACGCCCGGTTTCTGGAACGAGTGCAGCACCTCGAGACCGGCATGAGCCGGTAATAACAGGAAAAGAAAGCACGCCGCAGCGGCCGTCCGTTTCCGGCGGTTCGAGGGGGAATTCATGAATGATGCGCTCTGGCGTGGCGAAAAGTCTCCTTCACGCCGCGCGTGCTTGCGGTCTAGCATGCAGCGGTTGGGTTGCCATCCGGCGACCGTAACCGATCGGTTACGGAGATCCCGTTGCCCGGACTCCTCCCCCTTCCCTAGCCTGACCGCGGTCATGAGACTCCCGCAAAACGGTTCCCCCGCCGCCAACGCCATGTGGGCGGTATGCGGAGCCGTGGCGGGCACGACACTCACGTGGTGGACCGTGCCCCGTCCGGGAGGGCCCGACGGTTTCGGCCACGTGCCGGACACAAGGTCGTCGGTCCGGGATGCTGCGCTCCAGGTCCGGGCCGATGACCGACCCCTTTCCCAAAATAAATCAGCTATCCCCCCGAAGCTCCGCGATGCGCTGGAACGCGGCGAACACTTCCGCAGGGCCGGCGCGGAAGCCGCCCGCGAAAACGTCGCCGGGGCACTCGACGAAGCCTATGCGATCGAGAATCGCCAGGATCAGCTCGACTTCTACCGCGGTCTCTACGGCATTTGGTCGGAGGAGGATCCCTCCGGAGCCGCCGGTCACGCGCAAGCAAGCTTGCCTGCCGGCCAGCTCCAGTCTGACGCAATCGGCATCGCCGTGAACAAGTGGGCGGAAAACAGCCCGCGTGAGGCATGGCTGTGGGCGGAACAAAATCTAACAGGCCCATTGAAGGAGCGCGCCCTGACCGACTTGATGGTCGGCTGGTCACGCCGCTCGCCCCAGCAGGCGGCCGAGTGGCTGCAGATTACCGGCGTCACTTCCCAACCGCTCTTCAATGCGGTGGCGAGCACTTGGGCGGAGGACAACCCGTCCGCCGCGGCGGATTGGGCGAAGTCATTGCCCGAAGGACCGGCACAGGACACCGCCGAGGTGGCGGTGGCGAGCACCGTTGCCAATCAGGATCCGCAAGAGGCGGTCGAGATTTTCCAGCAAGAGATCGCCTCGGGCAAGGAGCTGAATCTGGTCATCGCCATCGCCGACGTGTGGGCGACGACCAATCCTGCGGAAACCGCAGGCTGGATCTCGAAGTTGGCCGAGGGTCCCGCAAAGGAAGAAGCCGCTGCGACCCTCGCGACCGTGTGGGCTGCCAGCGACATCCAGTCCGCCGTCGCGTGGAGCCAGACCCTTGGACCCGGTGAAATGCGTCGTGAGGTCATCGCACACCTCGGCACCACTTGGGGAGCGATCGAGCCGCAAGCTGCCCTCGGCTGGCTCGATGACTTGCCCGCCGCGGATGCGAACGAAGGAATCACCGGTGCCTTGTATTCGTGGGCAGGCACTGACCCTGTTGGCATGCGCGAGTGGCTCGGTGGGGAGGTCGATGACACTCTGGCCGATCGGGCCCGACAGAGCCTCGGGGACGTCCTTAGCGAGACCAGCTTGCCGGATACGATGGATCTCGCGCTTGGGATGACCTCGGAGAAGGCACGCAACGAGGCCCTCGCCCGCTATTTCCGCGAGTGGCGGAAGCGCGATGACGAGGGCGCACTGGACTGGCTTCAAACCAACTGGGACACCTTGCCGGAAAGTTCGCGCACTCAGCTCACCGCAGAGCAATCGCGCGCGGTGACGCCTAAGTGACGAGGCATCAGGCCCCGCGAATCTTCAAGATCCATCCGGCACCCGGAACTCGAACTCCGTCCAGTCGGCGTCTGAGCGCTTCAGTTCCAGATCCCCTCCATGGGCGCGCACCAACTCGCGCGCAATGTTCAGTCCCAACCCATAGCCCCTCACATTCTCGCCAACAGCAGGTCCGCGGCGGAATCGTTCGAAGATCTCTTCCCGCGCCTCCTCCGGGATCGGTGGGCACGTGTTTGCCATGCTGACCGCCACCCAGCCAGTGTCTCTCCGCGCGCTCAAGCGCACCTTGCCTCCGGAAGGAGTGTACTTCGCCGCATTCTCCACCAGATTTTGCAGGACCAGTGACACGCGCCGGCCGTCGGCTTTTGCGGGTAAGGTGTCCGGCACGCTTTCCTCCAGCGTGATATCGCGGTCGGCGACTAACGTTTGCAGGTCATCGCTTGCCGCCGCGATCAGGGGAGCCAAATCGATTTCCTCGGCCTCCAGCACCAAACGGCCGGCATCGACTTGGGCGAGCAAGAGCAAGTCTTCGATTAAGGCCGTCAATCGTCGCGTCTGTTGGCGTAGCACGTCTACCTCGGCGGCCTGGGCGACGGACAGTCCGCCGTTGCGGGAGAGTTCATCGAGTCCTGCGCGCAACACCGTCACCGGCGTTTTGAGCTGATGCGAGGCATCGGCAGAAAAACGCGTCGCCGCTTGATAAGACGTTTGCAGTCGGTCGAAGGTCCGGTTCAGCACTTCCGTCAGCCGCGCAATCTCGTCATTCGCAGGGGGCATTGGCAAACGTTCGTCCGGTGCCGCCGCGCTGATCCGCTCGGCAGCTTCACCAAGCTTCGCCACCGGGGCCACGGCACGCCTGCCTAACAAATGCCCGCCGAGAAACACCACTAGCCCTACGACCGGCAGCGACATCAGGATTCCGCGCCGCAGGTCACGCTGGAAGCCCTCGATGGTGCCGAGCCGTGTGCCGATATGGACGTGATAGGGTCCCTCCTGCCATGACCCCACGCGGCAGTTCCGACCGAATAGCTCGATGGTCCGCATCTTCCCGTCGTGGCCCGGCATGTACATTCCCCGCAGGTTGGGCGACTGATAGAGGAACTGGTGCTCGGGCCCCTCGATGATGAGGTAGCGGCCGCGCAGCGACAGGGGGATGAACTTCGCGCTCAGCGGCCGTCGCGGATCCACCGGTGCACCTCGGAAATTCTGCAAGTCCCGCAGCAACTCGTCGGCATCGTTTTTGAGCGACTCATCCAGTTGCGCGACCTGATGATAATAGAGCACCGGCATTAGCACCGCCGCGCCAACCGCCAGCGCCACCACGGCGAGCAGCGCCGCATACACGCCGACTTTCACCTTCAGGGACCAGCGCTTCATCTTGGAGACTGCATCACATAGCCGACCCCCCGCACGGTGCCAATCACCGACTCGGTACCCGGGCGATCCAGCTTCTTCCGCAAGCGCATGATGAAGATCTCCACCGTGCGGGTGTCATATTCATGCTCACGCGCCCAGATGCGCTCGCAGATCTCGTCCCGTGTGAACGTTCGACCGGGCTCCCGCATGAAAACCATCAGCACCTCGAACTCCCGGGGCGACAGCTCGATCTTTTCCTCCCCGCGCGTCACCCGTCGCTTGCCAGCATCCATGCAAATGGACCCCACATGCAACACGGCGTCAGGAACCTCGGCCCCGACAGTGCCGCGGCGGCCCAGGACTTCCACCCGGGCCAGCAGCTCTTCGAGGGCAAAGGGTTTCGTCAGATAATCGTCCGCCCCCGCTTTCAAGCCCGCCACGCGGTCGCCAATCTCTGACCGCGCGGTGAGCATCAGCACCCGGATGGGCAAGCCTGCCAGCCTGACTCGCCTCAATACCTCGAAGCCATCGAATCCCGGCAAGTTCACATCCAGCAGCATCAAGTCGAAGCGCTTGGCCGTCACCTGCTCCATCGCGGCGGTCCCATCGCCCACGGTGTCCACCGCATGACCCGCCCGCACCAGGGCGCGGCTGACTTGGCTGGTAATCTGCGGTTCGTCTTCGACTAGCAGGATGTCCATGTTCTGTGGGGAGCCCCCTCAGGGAATCCAAGTTGTTACGAAGTCGCAAGCGGTCCTTCCGTAACGGATCGGTTGGAATTGCCCTCTGCTCCGATTCTCGCCGAATGGTTACCAGAGTCTCCTCGTCTTGCGATTTCCCCGCAACAAAGACTTCCGCTCCATGAAAACCTCCCCCCCAGGCTTTCCTCCGCTGTTCTTGCAGTGTTGGCCGCCTCCGTCCTGACCGGGCTGAACATTCCTGACTCCGAAAGGGTTAAGGCAGCCCCCCCGGCTCCTCATGGGCAAGCAGTGGCCAGAGCTCGCTCAGCTTGACGGGTTTTACCAAATGATGCGCGAACCCCGCCTCCCGGGACCGCGCCCGGTCTTCCTCCCCGCCCCAACCCGAGACGGCAATAAACACGGTGTCGGGACACTGCTCAGAGACCCTTCGAGCGACTTCGTAGCCGTCTATCCCAGGCAGGCCGATATCGCAGATACAAAACCGGGGGCGAAGTTCGAATGCCGCGGAAACTGCTGAAATGCCGTCGGCGGCGGTTCTCACGATCATGCCGTGCGCCTCCAGCATGGTCTTCAGCAACTCCGCCGCATCCACATTGTCATCCACTACGAGAATGGTCCCGGAGACTGATAGCGGATATTGAATCTGCCCCCCGGGTGGAGCTTCCGCTGGCGGGGTGTTCGCCGCCCTCGGAATCTTCATTGAAAATTTGCTGCCCAGCCCGGGGCCGGGGCTTGCAGCGCTGACGCTTCCGCCATGCATTTCTGCCAAAGATTTCACCACCGCCAGTCCGATTCCCAAGCCCCCGCGTGAACCGGCTCCTTGGGTAAACATGTCGAAAACCGCCTCAAGCTCTTCGGGTTGAAGGCCCACGCCGCTATCTGCCACGATGATCTCTGCGGAATCCTCGTCGGTGTGAAGAGTGACCTCGATCCGTCCATCGCGGGGAGTGAACTTGAGCGCATTCAAGAGGAGGTTGACGACGCATTGCTCCAGACGAACTGCATCTCCGTTGACCCACACGGATTCTTCAGGAGCATCGACGGGGATTTCCCGGTCATTGTGATCAGGCGCGTTCAGGCATGCCGCCACTGCGGAGTGAATCACGTCTCCCAGATTCACACGGTCATGCTTTAGTTGGATCTTCCCCTGCGTGATCCTTGAGATTTCCAACAGGTCGTCCACCAGATGCACCATGGTGTTCATCTGGCTCTCCATGATTCCGAGCACCCTCTCCCGGACTGCATCCGGAGTTTCCTGCCGCGAAAGCAGTTCGATCCCTGTCCGAATCGGCGCCAACGGGTTGCGAAGCTCATGAGCGAGCGTGGCGATGAATTCATTCTTCCGGCGGTCTGCCTCCCCCAATGCATCTTCGATCAGCTTTCGCGAGGTGAGATCCCTGGCGATCTTGACGAATTTCTGCGGGGTGCTCCCTCTTACCGGCGACACGGCGCCGCTGGCATAAAAACGACTGCCATCCTTTCTCAAATGCCATCTTTCGTCAGAGGATCGCCCCTCACGGGCAGCCACGATCAACTCTTGCCCGGGAATGCCGGCAGCGCGGTCCTCCGGCGTGAAAAGGACGTCAAAGGCACACCCCAGGATCTCGTGCTCTTCGTACCCGAAGATCCTTTCGGCACCTGCCGACCAGGAGACCACCTTGCGCTCGTGGGAAATGGTGAAAATGGCAAATTCAATCGCGCTTTCGATCATCTCCCGCTCGAAGTCCGGATCGCCTCGCGACGGGCTCCGTTCCTCCTCCTTGGGACCAAGAACGACAGAGGTTCCGAAATACAATGCCGGACCTTCCCCCGAGACCAGCGGCACCACGTGATTGGAGATCCTTTTGCAGTTCCCATGGGCATCGAAAAGAAGGTGCTCGATCACGAAGGATACCCCGGTCTCAAACGATTGCCGGAAGCGCTGTTGGCAGCTTGCCTTGTCACGGGGATCCAATCCGGCTGTCCAGCCATCCTGAATTTCCTGGGAAGGATCACGGCCGGAGAGGTCCGACCAAGCCTGGTTAAGCCAGATCCTGTTCCCCGAACTGTCGGATATCCACGCGGCAGTCTCCCAATCGTTGGCCGACTCCCGGAGCACGGCAATGTGCCCTGCCTTGAGATCCGCCGCGCTGTCGGACTGGGAGTGATCGGGGGGCATGGTTGATGGGAATCTTCGCACAATATAGGCCCACGCCAGTCAAATTTCACCCCGGGACTCACACCTCCGGTGCCACAAAGGGAAATTCCGACCGTAGCGTTCAGAGGGCCCGCGAAGGGGGGCGGGCCGCGGGACAGAATCCCCGTGCAGCCCGCGTCGCTCTGGACGCACTTTGCACGAGGTTTGAGGAGCAAAGGTCGCCTTTCCAGCCCTTGCGAGACACCCTCATTTCCCCGAAAATCGCATCAGAGCCTTGAGCCTGTCGACCGTCACTCTCGGTGGCGGGTATCGGAAGGGCAAATCGATCCAAAGCGGGCGGTGCATGACGATCCTTTCACGAGTGAAAGTATCGAAACTTGCCTTGCCCCGATACCGTCCCATGCCGCTCTCACCGACACCACCGAAGGGCATGCTTTGGCCGGTGATATGAACCACGGTGTCATTGAAGCACACGCCGCCGGAGGTAGTTTCCCGGACGATGCGGTCCATGAGTTCCCGGTTTTTGGTGAAGGCATAGAGGGCAAGTGGCGCAGGCTGGGAGCGGAGCCGGGTGAGAGCTTCGTCAGGACCCTCGCATGGAATCACCGGCAAGATGGGTCCGAAGATTTCCTCCTGCAGCACCGGAGCGTCCGCGGGGACATCGATGAGCACCGTCGGATCGATGCGAAGCGCGTCGTCGTCGTAGCCACCCCCGTGGAACGCCCTTCCGTCCCGCAGGAAGGCCTTCACTCGCTCATAATGAGGGCGGTTCACGATCCTTGCATGATCTTCCAGGCCGAAGCTGCGGAAGGCCTTGCCAAGCGCAGCTACCAGCGGGCCGTGGTGTTCGCTCGCCACCAGCACATGATCCGGTGCCACGCAGGTCTGGCCGGCATTGAGATACTTTCCCCACGCGATGCGGCGGGCGATGACTTCCAGCGACTCTCCAAGTCGCCCGTCCTTGCCC
This sequence comes from Luteolibacter arcticus, assembly GCF_025950235.1. NCBI lineage: Bacteria > Pseudomonadati > Verrucomicrobiota > Verrucomicrobiia > Verrucomicrobiales > Verrucomicrobiaceae > Neoluteolibacter > Neoluteolibacter arcticus. The sequence goes on from NZ_JAPDDT010000004.1 coordinate 424,283, forward strand.
GGAAAGACCAGCACCGGGCACTTCCCACCCAGCTCCAGGGTGACGGGTGTTAGATTGGCGGCGGCGGCGGCCATGACCTTGCGTCCCGTGGGTGCGCTGCCGGTGAAGAAGATGTGGTCGAAGGGTTCCCGCAGCAGGCTCTCGCTCACGGCGGCATCTCCACTCACCACTGCCACATGCCCGAGGTGGAAAGATTCCGCGATGAGCCGGGCGATCACGGCAGCCACCCGGGGTGAATGTTCGGAGGGCTTCAGCACCGCCGTGCCACCCGCTGCCAGCACCCCGACCAGCGGCGTGAGCAGCAACTGCAGCGGATAATTCCATGGCCCGATGATCAGCACCGCCCCGCAAGGTTCCCGATCGACCCTGGCGCGGCCGGGCCAAGCGAGGAAAGGCACGCGGTGTCGCACCGGCTTCATCCATCGGCTCAGGTTTGCCATGGCGTGCCTCGCCTCCCCTATCACCACGAAGAGTTCCGAGGTGTAGGCCTCCACCGCCCCCTTTCCCAGATCCGCATGCAGCGCCGCGATCAACTCCCCCTCATACCGATCCAGCCCTTGGAGCAGCCCGCGCAGGGCATCCCGCCGGGCCTCGAAGCTGCGGGTGGCGCCGGTGGCATAGTGGGATTTCTGCTGCTGGAGGAGGTCGGCAGGTGCCATCGGGACCCACGATCCGTCACTTCCCGGGAATCTCTAGCAATAATCCAAACCCGCGACATAATCGCCCATTCCCGGCGCAGGAAATCCTCGCGTCCGCCTTATTGCTGAAAATCTCCCATGAGCAAACAAGTCATCGTGCTAGGCGCCGGCCTCGGCGGTCTTTCGGCTGCCATCTCGCTCGCCCAAGAGGGCTACCGGGTGACCATCCATGAGAAAAACGACAAGATCGGCGGCAAGCTGAACATGATCAGGAAGGACGGTTACACCTTCGACCTCGGCCCCTCGATCCTGACCCTTCCGCACATTTTCGAGCGCCTGTTCGATCGCTCCGGCCTGACGATGGCCGACTACATCCCGATCCGGCCGGTGCGCCCGCATTGGCGGAATTTCTTCGAAGACTCGGAGCCCATCGACCTCCACCCGGACCCTGCGGTGATGGCGGTGGAAGCGCGGAAGGCAGGCGAGGATCCCGCCGCCGTGCAGCGCTTCCTCGATTACTCCTACAAGCTCTACGATCTGGTCAACGAGGGCTACTTCGAGAAGGGACTGGATACCGCCAAGGACTTCTCCGAATACTACGGCTTCTGGAAGTCCACCGGCTTTGACCTCCTGCGCACCATGCACGGCGGTGTGCAACGCCACCTGAAGACCCGGAAGATGCGGGATATCTTCGACTACTTCATCAAATACGTGGGCTCCTCCGCCTATCAGGCCCCTGCGTTCATGAATTGCCTGCCGGCGATTCAGTTCCGCTATGACCTGTGGTACGTGGATGGCGGGATGTATGGCATTGCAGTCGGTCTTGGGAGACTGATGGAAACCCTCGGGATCGAAGTAAGATTGAATAGCCCGGTGCAGGAAATCCGCCGCGACGTGGACCGCGTCATCGGCATCGTCACCGGTGATGGCACCTTCCACCCTGCAGACATCGTGGTCTCGAATGTCGAGGTGATCCCCGCCCACCGGGATCTGTTAGGCGAAGATGAGGTCTTCATGAAGACGCTGGAGAAATACGAGCCCGCCTGCTCCGGCCTAGTTCTGGAGCTGGGGCTGGATACGACCTACCCTCAGCTCGCGCATCACAATTTCTTCTTCTCCGCGGACCAGCGAAAGCACTTCCACAGCGTCTTCCGCGAGCGCCGGCTGCCCGATGACCCGACGATCTATCTGGTCGCGGCCTCGCGAAGTGACCCGACGGTGGCACCACCCGGCTGCGATTCGCTGAAGATCCTTCCCCACATCCCCTATATCGACGACCGTAATCCTCTTACCCAGGCGGACTACGAGACCTTCAAGGAGCGGGTGCTGGACAAGCTTGAGCGCATGGGCCTGACCGACCTCCGCCGTCACATCGTGGTGGAGCACCTGTGGACACCGCTGGACATCCGCGAGCAATATAACTCGAACAAGGGCTCGATCTACGGGGTGGTCTCGGACCGTTTCAAGAACTTCGCCTTCAAGGCCCCGAAGCAGAGCAGCCGCTATCGGAATCTCTTCTTCGTCGGCGGGTCGATCAATCCCGGTGGGGGGATGCCGATGGTGGTCCAGTGCGGCCAGAACGTTTGCCAGAAGATCGTCGCATGGGACCGGAACTGATCGTTCTGTCGCTGGGCGCTCTTCACTGGCTCATCTCGCTGCGGATGTTCGCCGCGCTGCGCGCCTGCGGTCGGGATCGAGAAAGCGGCGCTGCATTGTTAGAGAAGCTATCGATCATCATCCCCGCCCGCAACGAGGCGCACCACCTGCCACGCCTCCTGGATTCCCTTCGTTCACAGACGGCTGCTCCACTCGAAGTCCTTGTAGTGGATGATGATTCCACGGATGGCACCGCAGAGGTAGCTGCCGCTCATGGTGCCACGGTGATCCAGTCGAGCCCGCTTCCCGCGGGCTGGCGCGGCAAGAGCTGGGCTTGCGAGCAGGGTGCAGCGCGCGCGCGTGGCGAGCTGCTGATGTTCCTGGATGCGGACTGTTGGTTTGAAAGCGGAGGCTTGGAAGCCGTGCTCGCGCGTTATCCGGGAGGGGCCTTCTCCGTGGCACCGTATCACCGGGTCGAGAAGCCCTATGAAGAACTCTCCGCCTTCTTCAATCTGATCATGATCGCCGCCACCGTGCCGGTTAACCTGTTGGGCCAATGCCTGCTGATCCGCCGCGAGGATTACCAGCTCGGCGGCGGCCACGCCTCCGTAAAGGACAAGATACTGGAGAATGTCTGCCTCGCGAATAAGCTACGCGAGGCAGGTGTCCGCACTTCCAGCACCACCGGAAAGGGTACGCTGGCCTTCCGCATGTATCCGGATGGGCTCCCCTCTCTCATCGCCGGTTGGACGAAGGGCTTCGCCGCCGGTGCCGCCGCCACGCCACGATCCACCTTGATACTTATCTCGACATGGATCAGCGGACTCATACTTGGCCTCTTCGGCTGTCTCATCACGCCGTGGGCCCTTCTCATCTATCTGGCCTTCGCGGTCCAATTGGCGGCCATGCTTCGCCGAATCGGGAATTTTTCCTCCCTCACCGCCCTATTCTATCCCCTGCCGCTGTTTTTCTACATCGCCGTATTTGTCAGGTCGTTGGGAGGTGCGGGCAAAACCGTGAAATGGAAAGGACGGGAGGTAAATGCCGGGTGAACTGCCGGTCGCGGCGGTGATCGCCATGAATGCCGCCGGCCTTCCCGCGCTCCAACTCGGCTGCGCGTGGCTCTTCACGCGGCTGCCGGAGCGATGGTTCAACCGGCCTTACCGCCCACAGGCAAGCCGGCCCGGCCGCGGCTTCCTAAGCATCCACCGTTGGAAGGATGCGATCCCCGATGGCGCGAGTTGGTTCCGCGGCGGATTTGCCAAGGCTACCTTGACCGCGCATGATCCGGCCTACATCCGCCGCTTCATCGCCGAGACGCGCCGCGGTGAAGCGTGCCATTGGACGGTTCTCGCCGTGATCCCCCTCTTCTTCCTCTGGAATCCATGGTGGGGAGACCTGATCATCGCGATCTATGCCCTCGCGGCCAATCTCCCGTGCATCCTCATCCAGCGCTACAACCGCTGCCGGCTGCAGCACGTGCTAGGGCGATACACCCGCACGCCTACAGCAGCGCGCTCGTGAAGTCCGCCTTCTCGTAAGCCACGCCGCGGCGGTCGCACAGCAGGTTCGAGGAAATACGACCGCTCTCGTAGATCGTGGGAAGCCCGCTCCCGGGATGGGTGCCGCCACCCACCAGGTAGAGATTGTCGTAGCCGCTCATGCGATTGTGCGGCCGCAGGTAGAGCATCTGGTCCAGAGTGTGGGCGAGGTTGAAGGTGGCCCCCATGAAGATGTCCAGATCGTCACGCCAATCCACTGGCGTGATCATCCGCTCTTCCACGATGTGCTTCCGCAGGTCTTTCAACTCGGAGCGCTGCTCGATACGGCTGAGCACCTTCTCGCGGAACTCCGGCGCGTGGCGTTCCCAATCGAAGCCGTGCCGGGTATTGATGGTGGGCACCAGCACGTAGATCCCGGATTTCCCCGCGGGTGCCACCAGCGGGTCGTTGATGCTGGAGTTCCGGATGTAGATCGACATGTCGTCCGAGGCGAGCCGCTCGCCCTGGATCTCCGAGACATTCCGGCGGTAGTCATCCGCGAAGAGGATGTGATGGTGCGGTTGCTCCGGGAAGATGGTGTCGAGCCCCAGGTAGAGCATGAAGGTGGAGCAGGAGAACTTCTTCTTCTCCAACTGCTTGGTTGCCCGAGAGCGTTTGCCCATGAGTGAAGTCACCGCGTGCGCATAATCCGCATTCATGATCGCATCGTCACACTCGATCTTCTCGCCGTCCTCGAGGATCACGCCCGTGACTGAGGAGCCCTCGAACAAGACCTCCTGGACCCCGTTCCCCAGGCGCAGCGTGCCGCCGTGCTCCTCAAAGACCTTCGCCATGGCATTCGAGATCTGGCACAAGCCACCCTTCACGTGGTAGATCCCGTATTTATACTCGGTGTAGGAAAGTATGCTGAAGAGCGCCGGACAACTCCACGGTGACATTCCAAGGTACTTCGCCTGGAAGGTGAACGCCAGCTTCAGCCGGTCGTCCGTAAAGTAGCGGTCCAGCACATCCACCACTGAGGCGGCCGTCGCGACGTAGGGGAAGGCCTTGAAGAGCGTGGCGCTGAGGTAGGATCGCCACTGGTGATAGGGCCGCTGGAGGCAGGGATAGATGGTGCGCATCTTCACCTGGTGGTCCGCCATGAAGCGGCGGTGTCCCTCTGCGTTCCCGGGAAACGCCTGGCCGATCCGCTGGGCCATCTTCTCGACATCCGAGGTCGTCTCAAGCGAGGTATCCCCCCAGGACAAGCGTGCCATGGGATCCAGCAAGAGGAAATCCAAGTAATCTTCCGATTTCCGGCCCGCCTCCGCAAAGACCTCATCGAGAGTAAACTTCTGGTGGAGGAAGGTGGGACCGGTGTCGAAGGAGAAGTCCCCCGCCTTGAGTTCGGCATTCCGACCGCCGACCCGATCCTTCTTTTCCACGATCGTCACATCGAAGCCACGCCGGGCAAGAATCATCCCCGCGGTCAGTCCTCCCGGCCCTGCTCCGATGATAACCACCCGTTTGTCCGTTCGCATCGCCGCTTCGATAGCGCAGATCCGTGCAGATTCTAACCAAAATAGCCGGTTCCGGGCAAATCGCCCAAGCGCAAGGCCCGACCGTGAAGCGGGAGGCAAATCGTATGCCTCAGGTTCAGCTGGAACGAAGGTTCAGTGGCCCCTTTGGACAGATGAAGGGAGTTCGGCAGGCGCTTTCACGGAACCTCTCTCCCCCACGGCATGGCCGAGGAGGTCCCCCGGCGCGTGACTTGGATGGCAGCATAGCGAACCGCAAACAGGCATGCCTGTTCAAGCGTGTGCCCTGAGGCCAACCTGGCCACCAAGGCACCATTGAACGCGTCTCCCGCACCCGACGTGTCGATGGCGTCAACCGTGGGGGCGGGCAAGTGCAGCTCCATGGCCCCATGCAGCAGCCCCACGCCACGTGATCCCAGCGTGATCGCAACCGCTCCCGGCCCCATCGATTGGAGCCGGCGAGCCGCGACCCGCCAGTCCCCATCCACGCCATATCCGGTCAGTGCGGCAGCCTCGGATTCATTGGGAGTGATCACATCCGTCAGGGCCAGCAGCTCATCCGGCAGCGGGACGGTTGGCGCGGGAGCGGGATTGAGCACCGTCATGACGCCCGCGGCGCGGGCCAGGCGAAATGCCCCTAAAACCGCCGCTACCGGACATTCAAGCTGCGCGAGAACAACGCTCGCGCTGGCGATGTGGCTCTGGGCGGCTCCGATGTCACTTTCGTCGAGCAGGGCATTGGCTCCCGGGTCGATGGCGATCGCATTTTCACCGTCGTCCCCCACAAGGATCACTCCGCAACCCGACGGCACCCCTACCGCTGCCTGGTTAACGTGGTCGCAGGATATGCCCTCGGAACGCAGGAAATCGGTAGCCTTGGCGGCATAGGCATCCGTCCCGAGCTTCATCACCGGAAGCACCTCGGCGCCACAGCGGCCGGCCGCAATGGTCATGTTGAACCCCTTGCCGCCCAGTCCTTCGCGGAACGCGCCCGCCTGGGTTTCACCCGGTCTCATCAATCGCGGGACCCGGAATATGAGTTCGCTCACATAGCTGGCGATGACGACCACTTTCATGTGCATAGGATGCTTCCCGAACACTTCGTCCACGCCGGCTCGAATCCATCCATCGCGCGAAGCACGTTGTCGTGTTCCAGCATCTCCCGAAACAGACCGGTGAAGACGATGCCACCGGTGCTTCCCGAGCGCAGGGCGAGTTCGAAATCGTCCACCGTCCGGAGGCTCGCCGGGACCAGTTCCATGGCGGCACTGAGCCGCGAGGCCTCAAAACAAAGCCGCGCTGGATCCATGCCCAAGTCCCGCATCCGCGCGAAGTAGGGGCAAAGGAACCGCGCACCTGCGGCGGCGGCAGCGGCGGCCTGGGCAAGCGTGGCCACCGCCGTGATCAACACGGGCGCGTCCCGCAATGCGGCGGCAGCTGAGAAGCCCTCCGCCGTCGCGGGTATCTTCGGCAGCAGCCGTGGGTCCAATGCCCGGATGGCCGCGGCCTGACGAAGGAAGCTTTCCCGGTCGGGCCCGCGGAGCTGAAGAAACACCGGGAGGCCGGTATCGCCGGCGATTCTCGCCGCAGTCCTTTCGGGAGGCACTCCGTCGGCTTCGCGCCACGAAGCGAGCACGTCGGGATTGGTGACCACCGCTTCCACCAATCCCGTGGCAGCGGCAGCGAGGATCTCATCCACCGGGCCGGCAACCCAGAGGCGCGGTCTGACAGCGGGCGTTACAAGCAGATCGGACATCGATTCAATTTTCGTCGAGGATGAGGATGGCTCCTGTCCAGTTTCCTCGTGGCAACCGGAGGGTATTGCCTTTTTCGAGCGGGCGGGAATGCACGACGACCCTCGTCCTACTGGAGTCATCGTAGGAAAATTCCAGTTTCTCGGCCGTCCAGCCGGCCAGATCGATCGGCGTCTGTCCGGTGGCGATGGCAATGCGGACCACGGTGTCGCGCTTGGCGGTCACCTCGAGTATTTCCTTCGCTCCGCCATTGAGCCGGGTGAATGACTTTCCTTCCAGCGCTTGTGGCACGTTTTGCCAGCGGTAGCCGCGGTTCGAGAACGCCTGCGCGCCGGTTTCCAGCCGCCCGATGGCGTAGGAGACGCCATTCAAGGTCAACGCTCCCGTTTCCTGGATGCGGCCGGTAAACTCCGGCATCGGGACGTCGTCTTTCCTCGACAGCGTGCGGAAGCTTTTCCAGCGGTGAAAGGTCAGGAAGTTCGCATCGTGATTGTTTCGCGCGCCTCCTTCCTTGTCATCCCACGCGGTTCGGCAGACGGCGATCAGATCCTCGCCCTCGAACTGCCAATCGACATACTGGAAGCCATGCCGGACGACATCCGGATGATAGAGCAGCACGCAGCGAGTTTCCCACGTGCGGAGATCCTTGCTGTGGATCAAGGCCAGCGTGTTCCGGATGCTGGCGGGCCGTCCGGCATCCCCATGTCGCTCCGGGATGATGGAGGCGATGGACCAATAGCCGCCACCTTGCGGGTCCTGGCGGATGGTGAATTTCTTCGCCCCACCCGGAAACTCGATGAAGTCCTTGTCGGCATCGAAGGTTGCAGTGGTTCCGTCTTTCGACAGGCGAACGATGGCAGCCTTCTCGGGAGGCTTGGAATTGTCGACCCGCAGAAGGTTCACGACGTTCCCCTCTGGATCGGCAACGGCATTTCCTTCCAACCACGCGGCAAAATCATTGCCCAGCCAGGTGGAATTCCGCGCCAGTGGATTGCTGAAAGTCCAGCTCTTCGGGTCAAGCAGGTCGGCATCCACCGGAGCAGACATCATTCTCGCCCGATAGCGTTCTCCCCATTTGGTGCCGCCCATCGCATCCTCGATCGCCCGCCAGATCCGGCCCTGATGCTCGATCACGGGCATGGGCGCGGTATGCCACTCGCCTTCCGCGAGGACGACCGGGGCCGTCCAGGTTTTCCCGGAATCCACCGAGCGGCGGATCACGACCTTGCCGTGATGCATGTCCGTTCCGAGCGTGAAGGCGGCACCGCGGTGGACGAAGATGCCGGTCCAGAAATAACCGTCAAAGTCGGTGACATGCTGCCAAGTCGCGCCTTTGTCGGTCGAGCGGTAGAGGCGGGCCTTGGCGAGTTCGTACTCCTTGCTCCCGGGACCGAACAAATCGTGCGACGCAACATAGCTCCCATCCGGCATCACGCAGAGCGAGGGCGAGCCGATGTAGAGACGGGAAGAAGCGGGCGAGTGGTGGATGACCTGACCCGGCGGTGGCGCGGGTGCCGCCTGCACATGGAGGGAAGCGGCCGACAAGACGGCGGCCATGATGGCGGGAAGCCGGGCTTTCACGGGTTTGGCGCGAGGGTGAGAGGTTTCATGACGATCATACCGCTTTCGGGAGTGGGTCTTTTCGCGAGTCCTGTCCGGGCAAGCTTCAAGGTCGCGGCCGTGGCATGCGGGCACCGGCGTCGCTGAGTTGGGAAAAGAGGCGTTCACGCATCGCGGCGGCCCGTTGCGGCTCTTGGCGCGAGAGATCCTTCTGCTCGGAGGGATCGGCGGCGAGGTCGAACAACTCGTCGCGACTGCCCTCATAATGATGGACGAGCTTCCACCTCCCCTGTCGCAAGGCAGACTGCGGCCGGGTCTGCGAGACCGCGAAGTCATTCACCCCAATGTCCCGCTTCGCTTTCTCGAAACCTGTTTCCGGCTGATAGAACGGGAAGTGCCACACCAGTTCGCGATCCAGTGAAGTGCTTTCCGGGGCCCGTCCTTCAAGCTGCGGCAGAAAGCTGCGGCCATCCGTGGCCTGAGCGGGATCAATCCCTGCCGCTGCGAGCAGGGTGGCGGCGAGGTCGCTGCCGATCACCGGGTCAGCGCAGCGGCTGCCGGCCTTGACGACGGCCGGCCAGCGGACCAGCCACGGCACCCGCAGGCCGCCTTGGTAAAGGTTCCACTTCGAGCCGCGCAGCGGGCCGTTGGCCGAGACTTCGGGGTGCCCGCCGTTGTCGGAGGTGAAGATGACCAAGGTGTCCTTTGCCTTGCCGGTGGCGTCGATCGCGTCAAGCAGCCGACCCACTTCGTGGTCCAGGGTTTCCACCATGGCGGCATAGCGTGCACGCTTCGGGTCCGCCCCTACGGGGAGCCTCGCCTGATGCCAGGCAATGCGGTCAGCGCAGCGCGAATGGAAGGGATCGTGTACCTGGTAGTACGACATCCATAGGAGAAAGGGGCGGTCGTGATCGCGGCGGAGAAATCCGACCGCGCCATCGGTCAGCCGGTCGGCGGGGAAGCTGTCGCCGTCCACCGGCGGCGGAGTCTTGCCGCCGTAGCTGTACGGATGTGCGCCAAGGTCGTCGATGCAATGATCAAAGCCGAAGGATTCCGGACCATGGCCGGGCCGCCACCCGAGGTAGCGGCCCTGATGCCGGTTGAGATGCCATTTCCCTGCAAAGGCGGTGGCATAGCCAGCCGCCTTCAGCGCGTTCCCGACGGTCGGCGTGTCCGACGGCAGTTCGGTCGGATAGTCCGGAGTCACCAGCGGCCACGGACCCTTCTGACGGCCGGTCTCGAACTTCGGCACGAATTCATACTTCAACCGCGCGGGACTGCGGCCGGTCAGCAAGGCGGCCCGTGAGGCCGAGCAGATGGGTGCCGCCGCATTTGCGTCTGTGAACTGCATCCCCGCTGCCGCGAGGCGGTCCAGGTTCGGGGTGCGGTGCTGCCCATGTCCCGTGCAAGCGAGATCGTGCCACCCGAGGTCATCGGCGAGGAGGACGATGATGTTAGGCCGCGGGTCTTTCGCTGCGGCGGGGACGAGGAAAGCAGCGGCGATGACGAGATTCCGAAGCGTTTTCATTCCCGCAAGGTGCCGCACAGCAAGTCGGTTGACCACGAGGTGAATCTGTTTGCGGTCGTTCATGACGGTTGGAAGGTTTCGCCCCATCTACGATACTCATCGTAGATGGGTTCGTAGCTGGCAGCATCCTTGCCAGGCACGACCACCCGCGCCGTGGCATTGCCCAGCGCCGTCATCGACTCGATGGCGCTTGCCGCGTCCCGGAACTCGCCGGCGGCGAGAGCGCCGAGAATGGCGGCACCGAGGGCGGGACCATGCCGCGAGGGCGGGATGGTGATGCTCTCGCCGAGCACGTCGGCATAGATCTGCATCAGGAAGGGATCGTGATGGGGCAAGCCCCCGGTCGCGCAGAACCGCTCGACGGGAACGCCCGCCCCGCGGAAGAGATCGACGATCCAGCGGACGCCGAATGCAGTAGCTTCCATCAGCGAACGGTGCAGGTGCGCCGGGCCGTGACGCAGCGAGAGACCGGTGAAGGCCCCTCGCAGCGAGCCATCCATGTACGGGGTCCGGCAGCCGTTGAACCAATCGAGGCAGCGCACGCCCTCCGCACCGGCGGGCAAGGCGGCAGCCTCTTTCGAGAGTCGCGAGAAGCCGGTCTCGCCGGTCATGCAGCGGAGCCAGTCGAAGGCGTCCCCCACCGCTGCCTGGCCGGTTTCATAGCCATAAAAGCCCGGAAGGATGCCATCGCGCACCACGCCCGCAACGCCCGGGATGGTGGTGTCCACCTCGCTGTTGAGCATGTGGCATGAGCTGGTTCCGAGCACCATCACCAGCGTGCCGGGCATCGACGCACCTGCTCCAGGCACGCCCGCGTGGGCATCGATAATTGCGGCGCTCACCGGGATGCCGGAGCGGATACCGAGCCGCTCTGCCATCCGCGCCGAAAGCACTCCGGCCGCGTTTCCCGGGGCGATCGTGAGGTCGGGGATCTTGCGGGCCGCCGCAGGCAGGGCCGGATGAAGGGCGGCCAGAAAGTCGTCGGAGGGACCTCCGTCCTGCGCGCTCCAGAGTCCCTTGTATCCCGCCTGGCAGGTCGAGCGGACAAGTGGCACGGCCGAACCTCCGATGAGTTGCCATACCACCCAGTCGCCGGCTTCCATCCAGTGGGACGCGGCCTCCGCGACCTCCGGTGCGTTCTCGATGACTTCCAGGATTTTGGGGAACAACCACTCCTCACCGATGGTGCCGCCGTAGCGCGCCAGGAAGGATTCGCCGCGTTCGCGTGCCAGTGCTGTCATCCTCGCGGCTTGCGGGATGGCACCGTGGTGCTTCCACAGCTTCGCCCAGGCATGGGGCACTAGCGTGAACTCCCGGTTGAGGCACAGGGGAGCGCCGTCCCGATCCAGCGGCAACATCGTGCAACTGGTGAAATCCACGCCGATCCCCACCACCTCATGACCCTCTGCCTGCCGGATGGCATCGCGCGCCGCCTCCACCGCCGACTCCAGCCAGTCCAGCGGATGCTGCAAGGCGAAGTCAGGCGGTAAGGCAAGGTCGCTTCCCGGCAGGTGATCGCAAATGGCCCCATGCGCGTAGTCGCGGGTCGCGGAGCCAAGCTCCCGACCGTCCAGACCCACCACCAGCGCACGCACGGAAAGCGTGCCGAAATCAAGACCAAGCGCTGCTTTCATGGCGATGAATCCACCCACTCGATCCGATAGAAACGGGACACCGCAGGATCTGGCTGCGAATCCCATTGGGCCCGGGATTCACCGGCCGCCCCGCTCACGACCGCCTCGATCAGCGTCCAGTCTTCGAGGTCCGTACTGCTCCGGATCGTAAATACCGCATCAGGAGAGCTTGGCCATGAAATGCGCAGCGCTCCTCCCGGCAGAAGCGCCGCAGTCGCTTCAAAGCGCGAGGTGCCGTCAACGGGATTCCACCCTAACAAGAACTCCAGCCGGTTGGGCACTCCATCACCGTCGGGATCGTCCCGCCCGTCCGTCTCCGTCAATCCATCATAGCCAGCAATCCATCTGTCGAATGGATCGGCCATCGGCAGCACGGCCATGGCGGCATGCAGTGAACTCGTCGGCGCATGGACCTTGGTCAAGGACGAGCGGTCGCCGTGTTTCCAGATGCCACTCTGGTAAGTGACGACATGGACCTCGCCGAATAGCTCCGTGGCACTCATTGAGATCATCGAGGGCAACCCGGAGACCAGTCCCTCAATGGTGCCGGGTGAGTTTTCAGCGGTATCGTAAGAGCCGAGCGTCCCGCTGTAGCCAGCCACTCTCAGGTCATTCCCGTCGGCAAGCAGTCCTTGAGGGGCCCTCAGATCCCCGCGCAGCAGGCGGACGACTTGTCCCGCAGCGTTGAACTCGTAGATCGGCCGGTTGGTGCTGGCGGTGCCGGCCCGCGACGAGACGAAGCAGCGCGAACCAATCCACGCGAGGCCGCGGGCATTGTTGAGATCCCACGCCGTGGCTCCGCTGCCGCCACTTCGGTCGATGAAACGCGCGAACGCCGTCCCGTCGGTCGCCAGCCGGAACACGCCTTGGCCGGCAGATGCTCCGAAGGCAGTGGCAAAATACAGCAGGCCATCCGGACCGAGAGCGAGCTGCTGGGTATCCGCCGTGGTCCAGCCCGCGGCCACGGCGCTGCCGGCATTGCGCGTGACCAGGGTAGTGGCGGCACCGGATTGAGGGTCGATGCGGTCGATGTGGTTGAAGCCCGCGCCGAAAAGGAATCCTCCATGATAGACCAACGATTGGTACGTGCCGACTGTCAGTTGCCGCTCCAAGGTCCAGGAGCCGGTGGCCGTGACCTGATAGAGATCGACCCCGGAGGCACCGGCTAAAGCGACCCGTGCCTTTTCCTTCATTCGGGCCGGGGTGTTACCCGCCCGCCGCGGATTCGAGCCTGCAAGAAACTCGTGACGGTTGGTGAAGCCATCGCCGTCCTCGTCGCCGCTTGCATCGAGATCGCCGTCGGTCGAGTAGGCGTGCCGCCACGGACCCGGCAGGTCGCTCCCCGCGAAGTCCCGGAAGTTGCGGACCCGGTGAAAGGTCAGGTGATTGGCGTCATGGTAATTCGCCGCACCGCCCGCGGTGTCATCGAAACCGGTGCGCGACGTGGCAATCAGGTCGTCGCCGTCGAACAACCACTCCACGTACTGAAAGCCATGGCGGGTGATGTCGGGATGCGAAATCACGGTGCCGTGATCGATCCAGTCACGGAGATTCGCCGAAGAGACCAGCGACAGCGTGTTGCGTGTGCTGCCCGGATGGCTGCCACCTTGGAAAGCGGCCGGCACGCGGTTGGCCAGCGACCAGTAGCGGTTGCTCTCGGGATCGTGGCGGATGGCGAACTTCTTCGAACCGCCCGGCAGATTGACGAAGCCTGTGGCAGGGTTAAAAGCGATCGTCTGTCCATTGGCCGATACGCTGAGCATGGCAGCCTTCTCCGGATGATCGGGGTGATCGACCCGCAGCAGATTCACAAGATTACCCGCCGGATCCACCACCGCGTTGCCCTCCAGCCACCCGCCGAACTCGCCACCGAGCCAGGAGGGCTGGCTGGGAAGCAGGTTGCTGAAGGTCCACTGGCCTGCGTCTAACAAATTCGCATCCGCGGGTGCCGACATCATCGCCGCGCGGAAATTCGGTGCCCAGCCGCTGGCCGGATCGCGCCGCTCCATGGCCCGCCAGAGCCGCCCCGCGTGCTCGATCACAGGCATCGGTGCGCCATGATACTGGCCGCCCCCCGCGAGCAGGCCGGTGGTGGCGCTGCCGGGATTGGTCCAAGTGAGGCCGCCATCGGAGGAACGCCGGATGACAACGTCGCCGTACTGGCGATTCTCGCCCAGTAGGTAGAGCGCATCGCGGTGGAAGAAGAGACTGCTCCAGAACGCCCCGTTGATCACCGTGGCAGGTGTCCAGGTGAGGCCACCGTCGGTTGAGCGGAACACGCGAGTGACAGCACTCGTGTTCATCGAGCTTCCCCCGCCAAACTCATCATGCGACGCCACCAGCGTGCCGTCCGGCAGCTTGGCCAGCCCCGGCGAGCCGACATATTTGGCGGACGAAGACGGTGAGTAGGAAACAAGCGTGCCGGGCAGGTCGGGCGACACCTGCGCGAGGGCAGAGCCAGACAGCGAGAGCAGGAGCCAGAATGAAAGGCGGCAGGACATGGGGTAATCAGCGGATGCGGAGAAATAGCCGGTCGCCGTCTCCCGGGTCGGGAAAGATGTCCGTGGTCGTAGGGCCTGCGGCAGCGGGGACGATGCGGAAAAGACTCCAATCAACGAGGTTCACAGAGGATTCAACGCCGTATTCAAATCCGGCTTGGCTGCTCCACTCGAGCTGGCATGTGCCCCCGGGGATGATCTGCGAGCTTTCGATCTCGAGCGGGTCCGTGACCGCATGATTCAGAACGAGCACATCTCCGATCATGCCTTCGTAGTTCCCATTGAAGGCCCGCATGCGCCCGATCATCCATTCGACGGTCTGGTCGATCCCCCTTGCTGAGTTAACCGAAGCTACAATCTCCCCATCGCGTAGCAGGCTCCAGGCGTCCCCTTTACGCATGATGCCGACGCGGTGCCACTGGCCGTCGAAGATCGGACTGGCCGGTTCGCTCAGGCTGACGCCGCCTTCCACGAACCAGCTCAGCGCGCCGTTCAGGACATACAGGCCGGCCCGGCCGGGCTGCCCGTTGTTGTTGGAGAAAAGATGGCCCTGCGCGGTGTGCAGGTGGGTCGTCTTCATCGACACCAGCAGCGTGAAGTCGCCCTTCGCCGGCAGGGCGTCGGGGCGGTTGGTATTGATGCCCGCGATTCCCGCGTCCGGCGCGAAGTCGTAGGCGCGGTCTCCACCGGCTTCCGGGCCGTCGCGATTGACCACGGTGCTGTTGACCGCCACCTGGTCGGACTCCACGTAGCCGTAAAGAATGCCCTCCGTCCCACTGACCGAGTCGGGAATGCCGTCGTAGGCACCTGTCCAAGGCAACGTCGTTTCATCGAGCTTCCAATGCGCGATTGCCCTCCGCATGGCGGGGCCGACCTGGAGCATCCGCTCGGCGTAACGACGGCCGAAGTCGAGCTGGCCGGTCGTGTCGAAGTGGATCGCGGTGCTGTCGCCTTTCAATGTAACCGACGAAATGAACGCCGCGTCGGGCACCTCCGCGGCGGCCTGCTGCTGGGCGGCCCGGGTATTGGCGTAGGAAGTCTGGATCAACTCGCCGACAAGAAAAGGCAGTTCCGGCTCGTCGAGATCGCTGCGGATCGCGCCGATGAATTCCTTCAATCGGTCCTTGTAAACCGCGGTGCTCAAGCCGCTGTCGTTCTCGCCCTGATGCCACATCATCCCGCGAACCTCGTGGGTGTGGCCCTGCTGCGTGAGCGTCTGGAGAGAACCTTCCACCAGCTCTAACAGGCCGGCGTAGCAATGGCCCGCATTGGCATAGGTGGAGATGTCGTAAGCTCTCCCCGCCGCCGGATCCCAAGCACCCGGCGCGGCGGCGGTGCCGAAGCCGGTGGCTCCTTGCGAATACTTGATGATGGCCACCTTCCTCCCGGGACGCCCCTCGCGAATCCGCTCGGCGAAGGTCACTTCCGCGCCGAAGGGATGGTTGGCGATCTCAGTTCCAAGCTGCGCCGGATTCGCGCTGTTGTAGCCGTAGAGGGAGTAGCCTGCCCTCATCGGGATCCAACCGTCGCTGCGGGCGTCCCACAGCACGGGCCGCGCGGCGCTGGGATTTCCCCCGCGCCAGTGAATGAACAAGGCATCGGGCTGCGGCTGCAAGTACGACGACTTTCCGAGTTCCTCCAAACCCTCGTCCCCTTTCGGACTGAACTGCGAGAACTCGCGGCTGACATAGCCATGACCGCCGGCATTCGACTGGCCGGCCAGGATGTAGACGTCGAAGTGATCCGCCTGCGCGAGAAGCGGTAACCAAGCGAGCCAGCGGACGTGGGAAAGCATGGGGACAAGAGGTGAAGAAATTGGCCCCTTCCCGAACCCAAGCAGGAAGGAGCCCTTTCGACGACGTCCACGATGACCCGATTGAACATCGCAGACGTGGTTGCCGAAGCTCTTCAGGGATTGAATTCGACGCGATAGAACTTTCGCAGTTCCGAGGCCGGCGGCGTGGTCCAAGTGGCCGTGGTCTGTGAGGCCTGACCGACGATCGTCGCCTCCAGCACCGGGAAGCTCAAGAGGTCGATGCTGCTCTTGACCTGGAAGGAAATACCTTCCGCGCTGGGCCAGGTGAGCGTCAGGCCTGTCGCAGCCGTGCCGGTGATGGTGATGGCAAAACGTGAGGCACCGCTCGTAGGATCGAGATCCAGGGCGAACTCGACGCCGTTGGCGGTTCCGTCGCCGTCAAAGTCCTCGGCCGAGCCACCGTTCGGGCCGCTTGGATCGATGCCGTAGCCGGCGGCCCAAGCGTCGTAGTCGTTGAGCGCAGGATACGACTGATAGAGGGCCAGCACGTTGGCGGGCGAGAGGCCTCCGTCGTAAAAGCGGAGGTCGTCGACCTTTCCGTTCACCTGGTCGATTAAGGTCAGCGGGCGGGACCCTACCGAGATCTGGGTGGATGCGCTCAAGGCCGCCTTGCTGGACAGCGCGAGCATCGGGTCGCTTGCGCTGGCCCCGTTGATGTAGATGTCGGTCAGCCCGGTGCCGCTGCGGGCAACCGTCACGTGAACCCATTCGTTCAAGTGGTCGTTGAAGTTGAAGCCCGCCACCGCACTCAGTTGGCCGACGCCGCCGTTGTGGAACCAGAAGAGGCGGGCATCGACCGCCGCTGTCGCGTCGGCGTCATAGACACCGAAGTTCCAACGCCCTGCCTGGCCATTGTTGGCGGACAGGAAATGGAGCTGCGCCCCATTGGCCAGCGGTCCGGCGAGGCGGACCCAGGTGCTGAAAGTGAAAGGCGAGGCTCCCGTCGGGATCAGCGAGGATGGCAAGAGCACCTTCGAATTCGCGGTCGCGATGGCCGGAAAGGTGACCGCATTCCCGTCCCGTCCTGACTGGCCGAGGATCACATCGGTTCCAATCGTGCCCACGTTCGCGCTTTCGCTATCCGCGGCGGAAGTTCCCGCGGTTTCGTCGAACTTGAAGCGATGGATGAGCGCGCCGCTGTAACCCGGAAGATTCGACGGCGTCGACACCGCGACCAGCGGGTCGGAGGCGGCGGCAATCTCGACATTGTCGTTGAAGGTATCACCGTCGGTATCGACGAGAGAAGGGTTGGTGCCATGGATGTTCACCTCATCCCCGTCCACCAGCGTGTCCCCGTCCTTGTCCGCGTTTGCGAGGGGATTCGTCACGTAGGTCAGCACTTCGAGCCCGTCACTCAGACCGTCACTGTCGGTGTCCGCAACGTTGGGGTCGGTACCCGTCTGGGTGGTGGACACAAAGGTGCCGTCACCGGTTTCGGCACCATCGAGCAAGCCATCGCCATCGGTGTCGGCCTTCAGGGGGTCGGTCCCGGTGCTAGAGGGTCCCGCGAAGGAACCGCTCCGCGTTTCCACGTGATCCTGCAACCCGTCTCCATCGGTGTCTCCGGCCAGCGGATTGGTACCGGCGGTGAATTCCTGGAGGTTGTTAGAACTGTCGCTGTCGTTTTGCAGGGAGGCATCGGCTCCGTTGCTGTCACTGAGGCCATAGAAGGTTTCCCACCAGGCCGGGATCCCGTCGCCATCGCTATCCGCGATGCCGAGCTCCGCCGGAGTCAATGCGCGGTCAAGGATTTCCACCTTCGAGATCGTGAGCGATGCGTTCACGCCACCGGTCGCGGACAGTGAACCATTGGCAGCGGTGTTCCCGCCGATGCGGAAGGGTAGTGGCCGGGCAGCATTGGTATTGTCAACCGCCCAAGTGGCCAGCACCGAGGCAAAGGTTTCCTGGCGCGTCAGGACGCCATCGACATAAACCGTGCCCTGCCTCGGCGCGGCAGCATCGTAGGTGTATGCGAGGTAGGTCCAGCGGCCTGCCTTCACAACTTCGCCGATCTCGAATGCGTCATCGCCCCATGGCATGTCGGCATCGGCACCCCATTGGCCGGCCGCTCCGAAGGTGGTGCTAGTACCGTGGAGGAAGGAGGCATTGGTGCTGTTCGGCCCGTCGCGGCGGCCCCAGGTCAAGATGGTTTCCTCACTGGCCACGGTGGGATTGAAGATCCACGCGGTGATGGTGCGGGAGCTGTTTCCTGTCAGCACCGGCGGGGCGGCCATTCCTACCAACACATCGTCGCCACTGAAGGTGACGCCTTTCACTCCATGGATCGTTTGCACCACCGGCGAGTCCAGGGTTTCCACATTGAAGGTGCTTCCGATGGTGCCGAGATTGCCCCAAGACGAGAGTGGCCCGGCGGCGAGCGCCGAAGCATCCAGGCGGACGATGGGTGACGGGGCACTGGTGCCGGGAACACTCCCCACCAGATTGGGGTCGGAGGCGCGCGCGATCTCCACGTAGTCGGCGAAGGTGTCACCATCGCTATCCGCGGCGAGCGGATTGGTGCCGGTATCGGCAAGTGAAACGAAGGTCCCGGTGTGGGTTTCCCGGTTGTCAGTCAGACCGTCGCCATCGGTATCGGCAAGCGTGGGATTGGTCGGGGCCGGCGAACCGGAAACGAGGCGATTCGCCTCCGTCCCATCGGCAACGCCATCACCGTCCGTGTCGGGTGATGCTGGATTCGTTCCGGCAGCGTACTCCTCGCCATGGGTGAGGGTGTCCCCGTCGGTATTCCCCCCCGGGCCTTGGCTGATGTCGCCGAGTTTGGCGATCTCCCAACTGTCCGGCAGGCCATCGGGCTCGGAATCGACGTCTGGATAGACTACAAAGTCGTTTGCCGTGCGCACCGTCGGCGTATTGAAGGCAACCATCGGCGTCGAGGAGCCATCCGCGTTGAGGCGGTTGATATCCCCTGCCCCACCCGTGCCTTGGTTGAAGGTAAGATAATTCCGCTGACCTTCGATCAGCCCGATCTCCAAGCCATTCGACTTTCCGGTGGTCGTGAGCTGGCCGAGAACCGGAGCCGTGGCGAAGGCGTCGATCTTCCGCAGGGAGTTCGGAGCGGCGACGTTCGTCGTGACCAACAAGGTGGTACCATCCACGGCCAATGCTGTCGCGCCGGTGGCGGCGGTGGTCAGCGTGGATTGGTAAACTCCGGCCGAACTAAACTTGTACACCGCGTTTGAGTTCCGCGACGCGACATAGAGATTGCCTCCGCTCCAGATCAAGTCCCGTGCGTTGGCCAGGGTGAATCCCGTGCCGGACACGGGGATGACCTGGGTGAAGCTGCCGCCGGCCGTGGTGAGGCTGAAGACGCCGTTGCCAACATTGGCACCCCCCCCGAAGGCGGTGCTGAAGTAGAGCTTGCCGTCGGGTCCAACCTCGATGCCCTGCGGATCGGCGTTCGTCCAGCCGGTGGTACCGGTTCCACGGATGACCAGGTCACTGACCAGCCCGGCGCGGGTGATCTTGACGACCTTCCGGAGGGAAGCCGTGGTGACTGTGGCGTAGAAGCAGTCGTCGCTCGGGTTGTAAGTAACGGCAAAGATGCCGGGGACATTGGCGATGGTTCGCACGCGGGACCACGTGGCCGCCGCGTTGAAAGTGCCTTTGGCCACGTAGTACTCGTCAATGTTCCCGTCCGAAAGTGCCACCGCGACCAAGGAGTCGGCGAGGACCGGGGCTGTGGTCGCCCAACAGGCACTTACTACAAGAAGGAGGGGACGAAAGGCTTCGGATTTCATGGGTTTGGATCTGGGTTTCCGGGGTAGGGTCGTATTCGTCGGGCAAGGTGTGGGTGGACCCGCGTGTCGTCAAATATATTCGGCTACATTAAGATCGACCGGACGGTGTTTGTCAGTGGGAGGAGTCTCCGAATTCAACGGCCGCCAAGCTCTAACACACAGACTTGGAGGAACTTTCTCCCATCGGGCTGGGCCAGCCGGCGATTGAATGCCAGATGCTTTCCGTCCGGCGAAAAGATCACGCCATGGCAGGGCGACTGGTCAGCTGCAAGCCGGGAGGTGAGAGGCTCGGAAGCTCCAGTGCGAGCATTGATCCGGATAATCCTGCCTCCCGCCGAGCAGGCAAGATGGAGACCATCAGGAGACCAGGTGAAGGGAGTTTCAATGGACTCCTTCAACCGCGAAAGTGTCCGGATCTCTCCACCGGCCGGAGATATGCCGAAGATTTGCACCACACCATCGGCATCCTCATCGAGAAATGCGATGGTCGATCCGTCGGGAGACGAGCGGATCCAGTGGCGCGGGCCCTGCAGGCCCGGCCGGGCGGTGTTCTCGGTGTGGGTGAGCCGCCGGATCGTCACTCCCGCTGGCGGGCTCGGGAGGCGGTCGCTAGCACCCTCCAGCGGCCCCTCCGCCCCTACACGGGAAAACGTTTCCGGCAGGTCGGCGAGAAAGACCTCTGAAACCGGGCTGCCGTTCCGCGCCACGGTGGTTCCGAGGAATGCGATCGCCTTGCGCTGCCGCCTTCCGTCCCCTCTGAGATAGCCATCTGTCCCGACCCATCCTTCCTCGCAGGCACGGGAAAGCTCATCGCTTCCCGGTCGGGGATCGGGCTTCACGGGAACCACGACCACGGTGAACCCTTTGCCGGAAAACTCGTCACCCGCGCGGGCATCGGCGACGGTCACGGGCGAGTTTATCTCGATCACCCCGATCGTCCGCAAGTCGCCGGGAGCAGGGCCGGGGGCCGGAACAACGGCATCGTTGTAGGTGAAAGAAAGCATCGTCCCGTCACCCGACCAATGGTGGGCATGAGTGCCACCGCGCAGCGCTCCAGGCGTGAAAGGGGGCGTGACGTCGCGGGCATCGAGCCGGGACATCTTGCCCGGTGCTCCCAGCGAAACGATGGCAGCCGAACGCCGCTGCGCAGCGTAGGGATGGTCCGCGCTGGCATTGTCGAGGCCATGGATGAAAACGATATCATCCGAAGACGGGCTGAAGGTCGCCGCGCCGACTCCGGGGCCCTGTGGTGAACTACGAGAAGTCTCGTAGATCACCGTCTCCTCGCCGGTGACGATGTTTACCACCCCGATGCGGGCGGAGGACGCGAGCTGGGTCTCGTCGTTCCGCGAATCAAAGACGATGTGCCGTCCATCGCGGGAGAAGACTTGCGAATTGTGGATCAAGTGACCGGCGGCACTCCGGGTAAGCACCCGTTCGGTTACTCCCAAGACGGGGAAACTGGCAGCGAGCATGACCAACAGGACTTTCACGCGACCGCGAAGATGGGGAACGCCGGCATCCTTGCATCCGAACCCGCCAGGACCAGACGCAAGGCATCCATCTGGTCTGCGCTGCAGGGGGTCAATGGCGGAGCCATGTGTGGCTCGCACAAGCCGAGACCGGCCATCGCTGCCTTGATGGTCACGAAGACGGAGGTAGGACGGCCCGTGAGATCGTAGGTCTCATCCGCGAGACGGGAGATTCTGGCTTGGGCCGCTCTGGCGGTATCGAGGTCGCCTTCTTCGAAGGCGTCCTGAAGGGACCGGAATAACGACGGATAGATGTTCCCTCCCCCGCCCACCACCCCGTGGGCACCGAGCTTGAGTGCGGAAAGATACAGATACTCGTTTCCGACAAGCACGGTGACCTCCGGCCGGACCGAGGCGATTTCGATCATGCTCTGGAGATACGCCAGATCACCGGAGGAGTCCTTGAAGCCAATCAAGTTCGGATGTCCGAGGGCGGACTGGAGGCAAGCTTCGTCCAGCACATGGCCGGTCAGCCAGGGCATGTTGTAGAGAAGGACCGGCAGTTCGAGTTGGGGCAGCAGGTGGTCGAAGTGGCGCTGCAATTCATCGGAAGACAATTCGTAGTAAGACGGCGCGGCGGCGACCACGGCATCGGCCCCAAGGTCGAGTGCCAGTCGCCCCAGATCGACACTGGTGGCGGGGCAGTTGTCGGCAATTCCCACCAGCACGGGAATGCGGCCGGCAGAAGCGGCGACCGCCTCACGGATCACCTCGCCACGGTGACCGGACGGCAAGGACGCGAGTTCACCTGTCGAGCCAAGCACGAAGGCGGCATGCGCGCCTCCGGCCACCAGATGATCGAAGATTCTTTGGAATGCGGCGGCGTCCACCGCGCCGGTGGCGGTGAGAGGCGTCGGGACGGGCGGGACGACGCCGTGAATGCGGAGCGCAGGAGTCATGAGCGGATTTGCTTTCGGTGGAACAGGGTGCTGAAGGCGACGCCGCCAAACAGGATGACCAGCGTGCCGAGCACGATGGCAAGGAAGGCGTGGAAGGGAGCGCGCGTGGCGCTCATCGACTCCGGCCACAGGCCGGCGGTGGAAAGCGTGATCCAGGTGATGATCCCCAGCCCGCAAATCACCGCCGCGATGGCGGCAGGGTTGGACGCGCGACGGGAGACCAGGCCCAATAGGAAGAGACCCAGGATGCCTCCGGAGAAAATGCTCGAGAGGGTCCACCACGCGTCGAGCGCGCTCGCGATATTCAGCAGCAGGAAGGAAACCGAAGTGCCAACGACGCCAAACACCAAGGTCGCCCATCGCAGCACCCGCAACGATCCACGGTCCCCGGTATCGGGACGAAAGAAGCGGAGGAAGAAGTCGGCGTGAAACACGGTGGCGGCCGAGTTCAGGGAGGTCGAAATGGTGCTCATCCCGGCTGCGAAAACCGCAGCAATCAGCAGGCCGGTGACGCCGGATGGCAGATGCTTGCCGATGAAATGCGGGAACACCCCGTCGCCAATGTCTGCGTCCGGGAGGGTCGCCGCTTTTGTGGCCACCGCACTCGCGAAGCCTGGAGCGGCGGGATCGAAGCCGTCAGTGATCAAGCGTTGCGATGCCACGGCATCACGAACCTCCGCGAGGTCGCCGGGACGCGACAGATAGAAAGCGAACAGCGCGGTGCCGATCAGGAAAAATACCGCGCTCACCGGCAGATAGAGCATGCCTCCCAGCCACACGCTCTTGCGGGCTTCCTTTTCCGAGGACGAGGCGATGTAGCGCTGCACGTAGCTCTGATCGATGCCGAAGTTTTGGAGGTTCACAAACAGGCCGTTCAGGAGGACCACCCAGAAGGTTTGCCGCGACCAATCGTCGAGCGCCATCGATCCCATCGAGAACTTCTGATGCTCCCCCGCCACGCGGAATAATTCCCCAAGCCCGCCCGGGAGTTGGAAAATCATCAGCGCCAGGCAGGCCAGCGCGCCGCCGATCAAGACGAAGGCCTGCAAGGCATCCGTCCAGATGACCGCGACGATGCCCCCCACCAGCGAGTAAAGGGTGACGACCATCCCCGTGATCACCAGCACACTCCCGATGGGCACCCCCATGATCACGGCCAGCGGCAACGCCATGAGATACATCACCATCGCGATCCGGGCGACTTGGGTCAGCAGGTAGAAGCTGCTCGCATACACCCGGGCCCAAGGGCCGAAGCGGTGTTCCAAGTGGGCGTATGCCGAGACCTCACCGCTGGCCCGGTAAAAGGGCAGGAACCAGCGCGCGGCGATCCAAGTCGCAAGGGGGATCGAGAGAGAGAAAGCAAACGGCGTCCAGTCGCTGCCGAAGCTTTTTCCCGGTAAGGCGAGGAAGCTGATGCTGGAAAGAAAGGTCGCGAAAATCGACAGCCCGCAGACCCATCCCGGCAACGAGCGGTTCGCTGCCGTGAAGCCCTCCGCCGAGCCGCTGCCGCGCGACAAGAACAGCCCGACCCCGAGCGTGGCCGCGAAGTAGGCCAGCAAGACAGTCCAATCCAAGGCGGTGAAATGCGAGGTCATGAAATTGCACTCACGGCCCTCCCGGCACCGTTCCGAGCAAGAATCCCCACCCTCAGCCAGCGGTCAAATATATTCGGATATTGCTGAATTTTTCCGCATCGATTCCACCCTTCCTGCATGGAAAATGGAAGCCCTTCAGACCTCGATGGCAGTCTCGAGGTGATCGAGGGTAAATTGGAGCGAAGTCTGGATGTGGTGCCGCATCGCCTCCGAAGCGCCGCGCCCATCCCTGATTTCCAGCGCCGCTAGAATCGCGCCATGCTGCTCGCAAGCCAACCGCAGGCGGACTAGATCGTGAATTCCGCGATCAGCGAAAAAGATCCGCGACTGGATGTGGCTCTCCTCCACGGTCCGCGCCAGTGCTGGATTACGGGCACCCAGCAGGATCGTCTTGTGAAATGCCAAATCGGCATCGAGGAATTCATACAACGCCGGCGCGTCCAGTTTGTCGCCGCCCCGGTCCCGGACCTCCGCGAAAAGCCGCTCCATGATGTCCAGCTGCTTGCGCAACATCTCCAGATGGCGCGGCGACAGCCTCTCGGCGGCTTTGAGCGCGGCGAAGGTTTCCACCGCTTCCCGCACCTCGTAGAACTCACGTGCCGAGTTCTGATTGAGCGACCGCACCACGGCACCAAGACGAGGCACGAGCTCCACGAAGCCTTCCGAAGCTAGTTGGGTCACCGCCTCGCGCACCGGCGTGGTGGATACCCCTAGCTCTTTGGCCAGTAGTTTGTAATCCAACCTGCTTCCCGGCGACAGGCTGCCATCCAGCAGCTTGGTCCGGATGGCGCCATGGACCTGTTTCGGGAGCGGTTGCTTCATGGCGCGGATATTATCGAATATAGCCGATCGAACAAGCACTTGGGAAGAAGGCTTTGGCTCGCCCTGAATTACCAGTCTTGGACTACCGACTTGGCCCAAGAGAAGCGGCAGATGATGATCGACTCCCTCCGATCCTTCGAACTGGTCTTCTCGACGGAATCGCCCACTCAGGGAGTGACGCGGCTACAGGTTTTCCCGGCTTGGTTGAACGGAATCCTGGCCGGGAAAACGTCGCATGGTACTCGTCACCAGATCCGCCATGATCACGGTCCCAAACGCATCGATCCTAGCGAAATAGATCCTGGCGAAATAGAAAAAGCGATCATTACCTCCCGGACTCCGTTCTGTCCACAAGCGGCAAGGCGGTTGACGTGAACCGCGGCAGCGCCCCCAACGGGGCAACGTTCTCCGATGGACCTACAGCGGCGCTGATAACCAAAAGTGGCGGGTCTCCACCGCGCCCTGACACGCCCGAACTGTTTTTTGGCACCCAGCCGGAAATGCTGAAGGGGGAGATCGTTATCTTCCGGGCCTAGAGCGAAACGGGAGAATGTCCAGCATCGGGAGATTCCCAGCAATCCTCAACCTGGGAATCATTTGAAGAAAAGTGGCAACGTTTCGGCCAGGTAGCGACGGGCATTCATCCAAGTGTGACCACCCTCGGTAACGAGCCACTGATGAGCGATGTTCCGGCCCTTGAGGTAGCTATCAAAGTCATGCGCCGGCTTATAGAGGAAGTCGTCCTTGCCGACACCGAGCCACAGTAGCTTGGGTTTCTTGTCCGCGTCTCCAAGGTCAGGAAAATACTTGTCACAGACCTCAGGCGTGAGGTAGGCGGCATACGAGGCCACCGATGCGAACTTGTCCGGATGCTTGAAACCGGCGAACAAGGCCTGTCCGCCGCCACGCGAAAATCCAGCGATGGCACGTTGCTCGCGATCAACGATGGTGCGGTAATTTGCTTCGACGTAAGGGACGATATTGCCGGTTAGCTCGGCATCGAAGATTTTGTACATGTCGGCAGCTTGCATTGATGAAGGCGGCGGCGTACCGGCCATCATGTTGCCGTACGGCATGACCACGATCATCGGCACGGCTTTCCTTTCGGCAATCAGGTTGTCGAGGATGACATTGGCGCGGCCGGCCTTGACCCAAGTCTCCTCGGTATCGGTGGTGCCACTGACCAGATACAGCACCGGATAGCTGTCGGTGCCGGCGCGATAGCCCGGAGGCAGGTAGACGACCAGCGGCCGGGTGCGGTTCAACGTCTTGGATTCATAGGAGCAGTAGTTCAGCTCGCCTCGCGGAACGTCGCGAACGGCGTGGAGCAGCGGCGGGTTGGCTGGTATGTCAATCATACTGGGCTTGAAAAGCTCGTTGGGAAACAAGTCGGGATTTGACGGGTCTGCCACCCCCACCCCGTCGACGACGAAGTTGTAGGGATAGAGGTTCGGCTCAATCGGGCCGACGGTAATGCTCCAGAGGCCGGCTTCATTCTTCTCCATCAGCTGGTTCCCCTTGAGGAACTGACCGCTCAATTCGACTTCCTTCGCCTCGGGCGCTTGAAACCTGAAGGTCACCTTGCGGTCGGGATGCACCTCCGGCGATTGGAGACGCGCTGACGACGGGACCACTGCAGCGAGCGGCGTGTTCTTGTCGCCGACCGCCTCCTCCATCAGCGTCGCCACGCCGCGCGGATCCTCCTGCTGGGCGACATGTCCACCGGGAAAGGTGCGGATGGTCCAGCCTCGGGAAACCGCACGCTGCCAGCTTTTGTCCGTCTTGGCTCGCTCCGCAGCCGACTTGTCTTTCGGCACGAAAGCCACGTAGGTGACGTCCAGCGCCTTGGCCACCGGATTCTTGTAGGACACCGGTTGGTAAAAGCACTTGATGGATTGCTTCACATTGTGAGGCGGCTTGGTGTCGGGCGTAACCCAAGGCACTTGCATGAAGCCATCGGCGAAACGCGAGGGATCCTGCGGACCCTTTCCGCCGAAAAGATCCCAAATCGACATGCCATCGTCCGGCACCGCGGCATCGAGAAAGACGACATGGCGGATGCGCTCCGGCACGCGGTCCATCACGCCGGTGATCACCATGCCTCCGTAACTGTGGCCGGTGAGCACGATGTCATGAAGGTCTTCGAAGAGGATCAGGTTTACGACATCGTCGATGTGAGTATGGAGACTGATGTCGGGGCTGTTGAGGTGCATGCGCTCACCCAGGCCGGTGAGCGTGGCTCGATAGACCTCATGGCCATCCTCCGAGAGGAAGTTGCCGGTCTTCTTCCACTCCCAACCGCCGGCGGTCGCTCCGTGGACAATGACATACGTGTGTTTTTCCTTGGAGTCAGCCGCGCGCACCCCGCCGGCGATCAAGAACAGGAGGCACACGAAACGGAACATACGAGGCTTCATGGTGGTGGGAAAGACGAGCGATGAATCGTAGGTCGCGAGAATGCGGGCCCGGGCCAAAGCCCGGACCCGCTTCACGGATATTGCAGGTTGTCAGGGACTACGTGAGCGTCCCGCGAGCTGTCAGCCTCAGGGCTGCGTTCCCTGAAGTTGACCGAACAGCTTGCCACCAACCGCGTTCGACTTCGGCAGTTGGATCTCGATCAGGTCGTAGTCGGAGGTGGCGCCTCCATCCTCCGTCACCGTGATGATCACCCCGTTCGCGTCGGGGCCGGAGCTGGCAGCGCCTACTGCCACCGTGTTCCAAGTGGCAAGATTGGTTCCCCAGCGGAAGTTCAACGTCGTGTCCGTCTCCGAGGCATCGAATCGATCGAACGTAAGGATCATGTGGGTGGTGCTGCTGGTGGCAGTCACCAAGTCCCCGTCGAACGCCAGCGGGCGCCCGCCAAGCTGGTACTCAAGGACGTTAGAGTATGAGTCAAACTCCGGATTCTGCTCGGCCCCTTCGTTCAGTCCGGTGGTGAGGCCGGAGGTTCCGGCCCATGCCACATAGCCCGGAACCGTTCCGAGGAAGCTCAGCACGCCCGTCGCTTCGTCGAATCGATAGTCTCCGTCGCCACTGGTCCATATCCGCGCTCCGGCGGCACCGGCACCCGGCGTGAAGCCGCCCACGAGGGAAGCAGGGTCAGCAACCGTGAAGCCAGGATCGTAGCTCAGCGTCGATGTGCTTACGAGGGTCCAGGCAGCTCCGTCCGACAAAGTAACGGCAATGAGGTCTATGTTCAGCGTGCCCGCCAGATTGAGCGTGCCGGTTCCTCCGATCGAATTGGACACTCCCGCGGCTTGGGGCCGCACGTTGTAAACGCTACCCGTCCCAGGGCTCAGCACCCCATCGACGATCAGGCTCGCAGTGGGGCTCATCGTGAGGTTGCCCGTCCACGTGTTGGTGGCGTTGGTAAACTGCACCTGGTGGACGACGGAGACATTCCCATTAAGGGTAAGCCCGCCGCTGCCGGTCACCTTCGCGGAAACAACAATGTTTCCGTTGTCGGCAAGAAGCGTGGACGGATCGACCACCGAGGCATTACCGGCCAGGGTGACGGGTTGCCCGGCGTCCTCGCCATTGCGGACCGTCACTCCGTCGAAGACGTAGTTCGCCTGCACAATACTGTTTCCGCCCTTCAGCAAGAGTTGACTCTCAGCCAAAGCCAACCGGCTGCCTGCGAATACAGTGGTCTGGTTTGCGACGTTTGGAGTGCGAAGAACCCGCCCGCCATTGACCAGGTAGTTCTTCCCCGCCACCGGAGCCACGGCTCCCGGCCAGTTCGTCCCGGCGTTGAACGAAGTCGCGCCAAATCCATCCGAGGCCGACAGCAGGATGCCATCGTAGAAGCCGTCGGAATTCGTATCCTTGAAGCTATTTCCATCCGCTGGATTGGTGCCATCCGCGAACTCTTCCGCGTTGGTAGCTCCGTCCGGTTCATAGTCTTGGGAAGGAACGACGATGTTCAGATAATTCGCTCCCACCAGCGGCTGGAAGTAGAAGAACTCCCAGTAGTCCGGCAGACTGTCGCCCGCACCGCTGTTTTCGGTGTCTCGTCCAGAGAAGCGGTTCATCGGATCGAACCCGCCCTGGAACTCCTCAAGATCGTTGTCGAAATCATTGTCCTGGTTGGTATTCGTGCCTCCCGACCGCAACGTCGAATCGGCGGTGAAGAGATCCGGGAACCAGGTGAGTTCCCAGCCATCGGAGATCCCGTCACCATCGGTATCAGGACTGGAGGCCGCATTCGCGGGATTGGTGCCATAGGCTTCCTCCGACTCGTTGTTGGCAAAGTCCCCATCCGGGTCTTCGTCGCCGACCTTGAGCAGGTTCTTGAAATACTGCAGTTCCCAAGTGTCGGCGAGATTGTCCTTATCGCGATCCGCACCGGTCGAGAGGATGTCGTTCGGATTCGACTCCGCGGCATACTCGACCTCGTCGTTCTCGCCGTCGCCATCGCTATCCACACCCGTCGTGGCTGACGTGATGTTGCCGAAGCGTGCCATTTCCCAAGAATCCGGGAACCCATCCGGCTCAGAATCGGCGCGGTCGATGTTGTCCGGGCCAAGCAGTTGAAACAACTCCCGCTCGGTTTCGCTTAGCGAGCCTTTCCAGATTCGCACCTCGTCGTAGGTCGCGGCGGCCGTGTTATCGGGATAGAGGGAGCGCCCCAGCGTGAATGCGCTGTCGATCAGCGTCCGCAGATCGGTGCCCGCGTTGGTATTGAAGGTACCCTTGGCTCCATAGAGGGGATGGCCGGTCGGCTGGCTGTCGCTTGCCGGAGCGGAGTACCACGTGACCTGTGCGCCGGTGGTGATCGCACCGTTGGTGAAGACCGCCGGGACGATGGTCATCACGATGTGATAGGGAGCAGCCGGAACATAGGGAGAGTTGCCCGGTGCCCATGAGGTGGTGGGCTCCCAGCACACCTGATCGAGGTTGACGTCCGTTCCCTGGCTCCATGTCATGCGCAGGGACTCATTCGGTCCGGGGTTCGTGTTGTCATTGACCCCGACGTCGAAGATACGGGCCCAGTTTTGCACCGCCTCCTGGGTCGCCCACAATTCGATCGTCACCGGCTTCACCCCACCGCTCTGCAGGCTGCTGAGGAGGTTCGCACCAAGCATCACGTAGTCGCTGGTCGCCTTGCCACCGCCGAGCAGTTGGAGGCCGGTCGGACTCTGGACCGACGAGAGACCGACATTGGCCGGAGCATCGTTCAGAATCTGCGCTGTACTCCCCCCTGCCGAATCCGAGAGGTCCCCGCTGAAGCTCCAGCGGTGAGCGAGCTTGGCATTCCCGGGAGCCCATGTCGCGTCCTGAGGACTCGTTCCCGCTTGGAATTCCTGTAGATTGGTAAAGCCGTCGGCATCCGCGTGCCCCCCAGCATCATTGGTCCCGACGATCAGACCATTGGCGGTTTCCCAGGCATCGCTCATCAGGTCGGTATCGCTGTCAGGCCAGGAACTCGAACTCGTGGGCGACGTGGCCGCTGTGACTTCCGCCTGGTTCGTGGCGTAGTCGCCGTCGTAGTCGCCGCCAGGCGTTTGGCTGAGATTGCCAAAGTTGGCGATCTCGATGGTGTCCGTGAAGCCGTCTCCATCCACATCTCCGGGGACCGATGCCGCGACGGTCGGATTCGAGCTGCCAACGCCGCCGTTGAACTCGGCAAAGTCGGTGTGGCCATCACCATCCCAGTCGCCCGAACCATTGCCAGAGCCGGAGGGTGTAGTGATCAACCCATTGAGTTGGGTCAGGCTTGTGATGCCCGGCCAACTGAGTTCCCAGACGTCGGTCAAGCCGTCAGCGTCGGCATCCGGGTTTCCGGTCTGCACGAACGCCAGCGAAACCTCGCCATCATTCCCGGCAGTCCATCCGAGCGTCTTGGAACCTGTCGGTCCCGAGCTGTTACTGAAGCCGCGGAACAGCGCACCGCCACCAATCGCGCCGTTGAGGTCGTAGATCGCAGCATTCGCGCCCGGTATGATCGAGCCCGACGCCGGTACCGTGCCGGAGCCGTTGCTGTTGTTGATCCCCTTGAAATTGATCACGAACTTGTCGGCACCCGTGGTAGTAATCGCCGCACCGGTTCCCGCGTCGATGGCCGCGGCACCGCCAGAAGTATCGACGCCGGCCAACTCGTAAACGAAGAAGCCCGCGGTGGGAGCGCCCGCACCGGACAAGGTGGCAGTGATCGCGATGGTCGCCGGAGCGGCCCCGGGGAAAACGTAGCAGGCGATCGCCGTCCGGCCTTGCGTGGCGAATTTGGTCGCGGCATTGCCGCCGAAGGTCATGCCGGCTGTCGCCGTGCCATTGTCATTGTAGTAGCCGGCCACGATCACCTTCGCGGTCGTGGGATTCGCGAGTGTGTAGGTGTAGTTCGTGGTGCCCGGGTTGGTGGCGTTGCTATTCGACACCGAACTGCCTGTCCCGTTGACGGTGACTTGAGCCGGGAGGTTGCACGTGAGCGCCACGAGGAATGCGGCGGCGGGTACTGAGGATTTTGGTTTCATGTAGCTTGGGTCTTGGAAGGGGTCTTATGGCTAACGGATAGGGACTGATTCTGGAATATGCCGTGGTCCGGCTGCCACGCGCGCTCCATGCCCGGATCAGGAGGGAAGTTCCATTACTCGGGATTCGACGTTTAATTTCTATGGACGAAGAAGGGAGATTTTGACTTTCGCGAAGCCGCTGCCAGGCGCGACTTGCGCTGGATGGTCTCGTTCAAGAATCTTCCTCCTACGACAACCAGTCGGTAGTTGCCGTGGCCGGAGATGGGTCTGGGTTGGATTTTCAACAACGTCGACGATGCCAATTCGACGATTAATCACTATCCAAGCCACCTTGCCACCTGCTGTCTAGAAGAAACCCAAATTTTCTGTATGACGGCTTTGGTCGACAGCGCTCCAGGCCTTGGCCAAGCAACCTCCCGCTAACTCCGAACCTGAGGTCGCTCGGGGCTACAGGGGGGGGCGTAACGCAGGCAGATGAGGAACTGCCTAGGCGGGGCGCCACATGATCGCCCACCCACTTCGCCGATTCCGGGGCCACAATACGACGATGCCGCGAATCTCCGAAAGATCGCCGCGCAACCCCGAGAACATTAATCGGTTAATTTCATGCTTGCCCTCCATAGGACCTCATCGCAGACATTCATCGATTGTCGGAAGGCACTGCCCTAGCTCCTGAAACCCTTCACCATGAGGCGGATCGACTTCCGCTGCGACAGCTCCAGCGGCGTCCGACTGATTCCGCGCGGGCGACGCGCTGCCACCACCAAGTGACTTTCGCTTCATCTGCCACGAAAACCCGACATGAAAACCCCCGGTTCCGGAAAGAGACTTCCCCTGCGTCTGGTCGCGACGCTCTTCGCTGCACTTTTCTTTCTGTTAGGGATTCTTGCCGAAGCCGCCCCTCCCCTTCGGCGTCCGATCTCCCCGGAGCAGCCGATGTGGCTGATCCATATCGACACGTGGAACAACGCCGACCCGCAGAAGATCATCGCGCTGATCCCGCCCGACATCCGGCCGTACGTGGTGATGAATATCTCGCTGTCGATCAGCCACAACGAGACGACAAGCCAGTTCCAGGTGGCGGAGTATGGCTACGAGGTCGCCAAGTCGTGGCTGAGAGCCTGCGCCGAAAACCGGATGTGGGCGATGGTCCAGCCGTCGAGCGGCGGCTTCAGCCAGTTCTCCGACTTCGATTTGTCCATCTACGAGGAGTTCTACCGGGACTACCCGAATATGATCGGCTTCAACTACTGCGAGCAGTTCTGGGGCTACGACAGCCCGACCGATCCGCTGTCCGCGAAGTGGGGCGACCGCATCAATCACTTCGCAAACCTGCTGGCACTGAGCAACCGCTACGGCGGCTATCTGGTCGTCAGTTGGTGTGGCAACCAGTGGTCGCCGAACATCAATCCGATCGCGATGCTGAAGCGCATCCCGGCCTTCGCCGCGGCCAGCCGGGACTACACGGAAAACTACATCCTCTGCGAGAAGTACACCCAGCAGTCCTACCAATCCGACATGGAGAGCGTCTGCCTGGGCGCGTGGCTATCCGGCTACGCCGGCCAGTATGGCATGCGCTATGACGACACCGGCTGGACGGATGCCAGCGGTGTCCACGCGAACTTCACGATGGCGACCCAGGGCGCACCGTTTCTCGAACACGTGATGCTCACTGGCCAGACCGTATTCGATGGCCCCGAGCTGATCTGGACCCAATGCTTCCGCGAATTGTCCGCGGGCGCGACGACCGACGGCTACTCCATGCGGCGCTGGGGAACCTTCCCGCAGTTCGACAATGTCAGCATCGATCTGTTCCGGAAGGTGGTGGATGGCACGGTGCGCATCCCGGGACGCAGGGAGGTCATCGACCGCACCAAGGTGGTCGTCATCAACAACGTCAACTCCGGCGGCATCGACACCATCTACAGTTCGCCCGATACCCTGTTCGAAGGACTCTATCGCATGGATGGCGACGGCAATCTGCTGAACAACAAATCCTTCTTCAAGAAAACGGGACGCTACCCGACCGTGCCGACCGTCTATCAGCTCGACGATTCCGATGCGAATGCGTTCCCGGTAAAGGTGAACCGCTCCGCCTACGCGACGCGCTGGCCAACGGTCACCACCAAGGTCAACGAGTTCAACAGCCTCTTTCCCCAGCAATCCACCGGCGACCTCTTCGCCGGCCGCCACGAGAACGGCTGGGTGATCTACAATCCCTACAAGACCGCCCAAACCGCGAGCGGGAGCATTCCCTTCCAGTATAACACCTGCGACCGCATGGAGCTGACCTGCTCCCAATACACAGCCGGGGTGGTAAAGGAATTCGCCGACAAGCTGACCTTCTATCTGAGCAACTACGACAACGTCATCGATACCGGTCTCAAGACCGACACGATCGCCATCCACGGTGCTTCCAGCGAGCCGACCTACACGTGGGCGGACCGAGGCAGCCACACGGCCAGCGTGGTGACCAAGAGCTGGTCGGGCGGAGTCTTCACCCTGACCATCCAGCACAATGGTCCGCTTGACATCACAGTGAACTGCGCCGGCACTGCGACTGGAAGGCTCACCCAATTCACCCCCGCCGCGCCCGTCGCGCCGGAGCCGCCACCCGCCTTCGCCGGTCCACGCCAATATGAAGCGGAGTGCTTCGACTACAAGGGCATCGCCGGCACGACGAACGCTGGTCAGAACGGCAGCATCCGCAACTACCGCGGCCAAGGATATCTGAACTTTGGCACCGGTGCTACCGCCGCGGTCAGGGATACGGTCAGCGTCTTGTCTTCCGGCACCTACCGGCTCGAAACCCGATACGCCGTGACCGGAGCGGATATCGGCACCGTCGATCTCTACGTAAACGGGACCAAGGTCGCGACCTCCGCTTTCACGCAAACACCCACTCTGAGCGACTGGGCCATTCACAAGCAGGACATCGCGCTCAATGCCGGCTCTAACACCATCGAGTTCCGCGCCACCACCACTCGCCCAAGCCCGCTCTATTTTGACAGCATCGCGGTGATCCCGACGGCTTACGAAAACGGCCTCGTGATTCAGGAAAACGACCCGGGTTTCGGCGGAGTGGACGGCACGGTCAGCAATAGCCACGCGGGATACACGGGAAGCGGCTTCGCCAACACACAGGACGCCGCGGGCGCCGGCATCGATTGGTGGCTGGATTTCCCCGCCGCGGATACCGCTGCCTTCACCTTCCGGCATGCTGGGACGGAGGAAAGGATCGCCGATCTCCACGTCAACGGCGTCAAGGTAGTCTCTAACATCCGGTTCCCTGCCACTGGCTCCACGTCCACGTGGGAACTAGTCGCGGTTCATGCACCGGTGCCCGCGGG
Source organism: Luteolibacter arcticus (assembly GCF_025950235.1). Taxonomy (NCBI): domain Bacteria; kingdom Pseudomonadati; phylum Verrucomicrobiota; class Verrucomicrobiia; order Verrucomicrobiales; family Verrucomicrobiaceae; genus Neoluteolibacter; species Neoluteolibacter arcticus. The sequence goes on from NZ_JAPDDT010000004.1 coordinate 458,752, forward strand.
ACTCTCCCGGGTGAGGCTTCAGGCGGTGTCCGCCTCGGGACTGCCGGACATCGATTTCCTCGGAATCGGCGGGGACCAGGCCGCCGGAGAGATCGCACCGCAGTCCGATGCCTACGTGCGAGGCGGCGGATCGGCGGGGACGAACTTCGGAACGAGTAACCAACTGGTCGCCAAGCACGACGTGACCGATGCGAACTTCAACCGCATCACCTACATGAAGTTCGATGTCAGCGGCCTGGCAGACGTCCAGAGCGCCAAGCTGAAGCTCGTGCCCTTCCAAGTCGATGGCGCGACCAACCTCACCTACGAGCGGATTGCCGACGACAGTTGGAGCGAGGCCGCCACGAACTGGAACACCCGGCCCACCGCGGCCGGCTCGCTGGCCGCGACCGTTGGCGGATACGGGGTCGGCCAGCAGATCGAAATCGATCTAACAAATGCCGTGAAGAGCGAGGCCTCCGGTGACGGTATCCTTTCGCTGCGGATCGCCAATGAAAGCTGGAACTTCATCGGCTTCCATTCGCGGGAAAGCACCACGGCTTCATACCGGCCGGTGCTGACCTACACCGTCGCCGTTCCCACGGTGAGTCCCGGCGCGGTGAAGATGGCCCATCTGCCTTTCGACGATGGCTCCGGCATCACCGCGGCGGACTCGACCGGCAACGGTTGGAGCGGCACGCTGGTAAATGGCCCCGCGTGGGTGGGCGAAAACAACGCACGGATCAACGGCGCGCTCGCTCTCGGCGGCGGCAGCCACGTCGCGCTGCCCGTCGGCATCATGAGTGGCGTTGGCGATTTCACCGTCTCGTTCTGGGTGAAACCCGGCTCGCTTTCCGAGGGTGCACGCATCCTCGACTTCAACGACGGCAGCACCCTCAACCGCATGGATTTCACACCACTCACCGCGGGTGGAACGATGCGCTTCGCGCTCACCGTGAACGGGACGACGCAATCGCTCGAGGCAGCATCCGCTCCGCACTTCACCGCCGGCACCTGGACGCATGTAACGGTGATCTTGCGTGACAACGCCGCGAAGCTCTACATCAACGGAACAGAGCTGGCCACCAATGTAGCGATGACTCTCCGGCCGTCGCAGTTGGGAGTCACGCCTTACAACTTTATCGGGAAATCCGCCGCGCCAGCTGATCCGGCCTTCTCCGGAACGGTGGATGATCTCCGTATCTACAAGGGAGCACTCCATTCGTCGGATGTCGCCAAGCTGGCAGGGCCGCCCTCCGCACCGGCGAACATCATTGCCAAGGCGGGTAACGCAAAAGTGGCTCTAAGCTGGAGTCCGGCAGATGGCGCGACGGGTTACATCATTCATCGTGCCACAAGCAGCAGCGAACCCTTCGTCGCGGCAGGCTCGCTGACCGGCACGTCCTTCGTCGACACCGCCGTCTTAAATGGCACCACCTACCACTACCGGGTCACGGCGAGCAACGGCATCGCCGAGAGCGGCAGCAGTGCGGTCGTGAGCGCCACGCCAAAGGCCTATCGAGAATCCGGCGGCATCGTTTCCATGGAGGCGGAGAACGGGAATATCGGCAACCGCTGGCGCACCACCGCCCACCCAAGTGCCTCGAACGGAACGTATATTGAGGTCCTTCCCGCTTACAACAGCACTGGCGGAGTGCCGGATGGGGAGACGGCCGAATTCGTCGCAGCCTACGACTTCAACATCGCGTCCGCCGGCAACTACCGGTTCTGGTTCCGGGTGTTCGCTGCCAATGCGGACGACGATTCGTTCTTCTGGCGAATCGACGGTGGCTCCTGGATCATGGAAAACGGCCGTGTCGGCAGCGGCACCTGGTATTCCGTGGATAGCGTGGCGCTCGACAACCTCGCTGCGGGCGGTCACTTGCTCGAAATCGTTTACCGAGAGAATGGCGCCGGCTTGGACAAATTCGTCATCCAGCTCGACAGCCTGGCCGCACCGGCGGGCGCAGGTCCCGCCGAGACCATCGTGCCAGCCACTCCCTCCGGCCTGAACGTGACTGCGGTCCTGCCGTCGCGTGTGGACCTCGCGTGGATACCTTCGGCCGGTGCGGCCAGCTATCAGGTGAAGCGCTCCACCACCAGCGGCTCCGGTTACACCACGATCGCCAGCGGTGTGACACCGGCGAGTTTCAGCGATACCACGGTGGCCCCCGGGATAACCTACTTTTACGTCGTGACGGCGTCGAACGTCATCGGTGAAAGCGGCACCTCCACCCAGATCAGCGCGACCCCTCCGATTCCGCCCATTTCAGAAGAAGAACTGAGGGCGCCGGGAATCGAAGTATCAGGTGGAACCTCCACCATCACGACCGCAGTCTCAGTTGTCGGGCACTCCTATCAGCTCCAGTACAACGTCGGCCTCACCCCGGACCAATGGCAGCACCATGGACCCGCCCAAGCAGGAACCGGCGGCCCCTTGAACTTTGTCATCCCGATAGATCCATCCGCCAGCCAACGCTTCTATCGTTTGCTCATACTTTCCCAACCGTGAAACTCCTCCCCATACCCGCACTCCGCTCGATACCCTGACGGCTCATTTCCCGACTTATCTACCCATGACAAAAACATCCATGCTTCTTCTCTCAGGCGCTCTCGGCCTGCTTGCCCTGCCCGCCGGGGCCGCCGACGTGAATGGCCAGTGGCACGCTGACTTCGAGAGCCGCCGGGGCCGCCAGAAAATCCAGTTCGAGTTCAAGGCTGGCGATGGGAAGCTCACCGGCAAGACGCTCTCGCAATTCGGCGGAGAAACCCGCGAAGCGGAGATCAAGGAAGGCAAGATCGAGGGCGACACCCTGAGCTTCGTGCAGGTCATGGATTTCCAGGGAAACGAGATGCGCATCGAATACACCGGCAAGATCGGTGACGACGGCATCGCCTTCACCCGCAAGGTGGGAGATTTCGGCACCTCGGAGTTCAAGGCTGCCAAGGGTGCCGCACCCGAAGTCCCCGCCGAGCCCTCCATTCCCGCCCGGCCGGGGCAAGCCGCGGAAATCGGGCCGGATGACAAGCCAGCCTATGACGCCCCACCCGCCGGCTTCAATTCCAAGCGCGACGACATCCCCCACGGCAAGCTGGAGGTGATCGAATACGAGTCCAAGACCGTGGGCACCACGCGCAAGATGCAAGTCTACACGCCGCCGGGTTATTCCAAGGACCAGAAGTATCCCGTGCTCTACATCCTCCACGGCATCGGGGGTGACGAAACCGAATGGCAGCGCTTCGCCCGTGTGGATGCCCTTATGGACAACCTCATCGCCGACAAGAAGGCCGGGCCGATGATCGTCGTCATGCCGAACGGCCGCGCCCAGAAGGATGATCGAGCCAATGCCGGCATGCAGGCGGCCCCCGCCTTCGCGGTGTTCGAGCGGGATCTGCTGGATGACGTGATCCCTGCAATCGAATCGCGCTACAGCACCCGCACCGACCGCGAGAGCCGTGCGCTGGCCGGCCTTTCGATGGGCGGCGGCCAGACACTGAACTTCGGCCTCGGCCACCTGGACACCTTTGCATGGATCGGCGCGTTCTCCTCGGCACCGAATACCAAGCCACCCGCGGAGCTCCTGCCTGACCCCGCAGCGGCAAAGGAAAAACTGAAGCTCCTCATGGTCACCTGCGGCAACAAGGACGGGCTTTTCAATATCAGCAAGGGCGTCCACACCCACCTCAAGGAGATAGACGTCCCGCATGTCTGGCACGTGGATGGCCAGGGCCACGATCCTACCCACTGGGCGAACGCGCTCTACAACTTCTCCCAAAGAATCTTTCGCTGAATGCCGTAATCCCGAATCCCGCCCGCCCCATGACTTCCATCACACGTTCCGCATTCCTCCTCCTGGCCGCAGCCGGTCTCCACTCTCCCGCCGCTGCGGAACCAACCCTCCGCGACGTGTATGAAAAGGACTTCCTCATCGGAGTCGCGCTCAACACCCGCATGGTCAACGGCCAGGACGCGAGGGCCGCGGACCTCGCCGGCAAACAGTTTTCCTGCCTCACCGCGGAGAACGACATGAAATGGCAACTGATCCATCCCGGGCCCGACCAGTTCAATTTCACCACCGCCGACGCCTACTTCGAGTTTGCGAGGAAGCACAAGATGGAGGTCATCGGCCACACGCTGGTTTGGCACAGCCAGGTGCCCGGATGGGTATTCCAAGGAGAAGACGGCAAGCCCGCCATCCGCGACGAGCTCCTCAAGCGGATGAAGGACCACATCCACGCCGTCGCCGGCCGATACAAGGGCAAGGTCAGGGGCTGGGACGTCGTCAATGAAGCACTCTCCGACGGAGGTCCGGACATCCTCCGCGACTCTCCGTGGCGGAAGATCATTGGAGACGATTTCCTCGATCACGCCTTTCGCTTCGCCAAGGAAGCGGACCCGAAGGCCGAGCTCTACTACAATGACTACAGCCTTGAGAATCCCCGCAAACGCGAGAACTGCGTGAAGCTCGTGAAGGGCATGCTCGAGCGCAAGGTGCCGATCGATGGCATCGGCACTCAGTCCCATTTCCAACTGAACGGACCGCCGGTCGAAGAGATCGAGAAAACCATCAAGGAGTTCGCCGCACTGGGGCTCAAGGTGATGATCACCGAGCTGGATGTCGATGTGCTTCCCGGACGCGGCCCCCAGGGAAATGCCGATGTGAACCGCCGCGAGCAGGGCGACTCCACCACCAATCCCTACACCAAGGGACTGCCGGCGGACATGCAGGAGAAGCTCGCCAAACGTTACGCCGAGATCTTCGACGTCTACCTGAAACACCGGAAGTCGATCTCCCGCGTGACGTTCTGGGGCCTCGGCGACGGCCAGACCTGGCTGAACGGCTTCCCGATCCGCGGACGGACCAATCACCCGCTCTTGTTCGACCGCGAACTCAAGCCCAAGCCCGCCTTCGAGGCACTGATCAAGAAGGGCGAGGAGAAGCGCCCGCGCTGAGGCCGCCCTCGTCCAACGTAGGCGCGGTGGCGACACCTGGGCAGCTACCCTCAAGCAAGCCTCTCCCATGGTTTCGTGCGCTCACGAACGCTCCCACGGATCAAGGAGCCGCACGATCTATCAAATCCACCCCTTTCCCATGAAACTCACAATCCTGCTTATCACCCTGAGCGCCGTCTCGATTTGTCGGGGCGATGACGCCCTGCCCTTCATCAGCCCGGTCTTCGGCGACCACATGGTTCTCCAGCGGGACAAGCCGAACACGATCTGGGGCTGGACCCGGCCGAATACCGAGGTGCGGCTGGAGTTCGGAGGCAAAGGCATCCAAACCGTGTCCGGCGACGACGGACGCTGGTCGATCCGTTTCATCCCGCCGCCCGCGGGAGGCCCCTACACCATGGTGGTGGATGGACCCCAGCATCGCGAACTGAGCAACGTGTTGGTGGGCGATGTCTGGCTATGCAGCGGCCAGTCGAACATGGAGTTCCCGCTCCACCGGACGATTGACGCCGGCGATGCCATCAAGAATGCCGGTCATTCCAGCATCCGGTTTTTCACCGCGACCAGCCAGGTCGGCTATCGCCCGCTGGCCGTGCCGAAAGGATCGTGGGGATCATGCACCCCCGAATCGGCGGCAAACTTCTCCGCTGTGGGCTATCATTTCGGCTTGAGAATCCACGAGGACCAGAAGGTTCCGATCGGCCTGGTGCAGTGCGCCATCGGCGGCACCCCCGCCGAAAGCTGGACCAGCGAAAACGCGCTGCGACCACTTGGTGATTTCAACCAACCACTCGATGAGGTTGCTCGCCTGCGTGAGCGCGGCGGCCCGCAGTACGGCAATTTCATCGCCCATTGGTACGACGAATATGACCGGGGCCATAAAGACAATTCATGGTTCTCGCCCGATCTCGACGACAGCGACTGGGCTCCCGTCACGCTGAAAGGCGGCTTCTCGCAACTCGGCGTTCCCGACACCCCGGCTGTCGCGTATTTCCGAAAGACGATCACGTTGCCGGACAACGCCCCAACTCGCGGGGCGAAGATTCACCTCGGTGTCGTCGAGCGCATGGACACCGTCCACATCAACGGTCGCTGGACCGGTGCCAGCGCCTGGGTTGAAAACCCGCGCGCCTATTCCATTCCGGAGGGAGCGCTTCGCCCCGGCAAGAACGTCATCGTGATCCGCGTGCTCAAGAGCCTGCCCGACGGCGGCTTTCGCTCACCGGGCGGACAACTGAAAATCTCACTTGCCGACAAATCTGAGATCCCGCTGGATGGCGACTGGCTCGGCAAGATCGGCGTCGATGCCCGCCCGCCACACCCGCTACCGGCAGGCTTTGAAAACTGGCCGGTCATGCCCTCCGTCCTCTACAATGGCATGATTGCCCCGCTTTCCCCGCTGTCTCTAACAGGAGCGATCTGGTATCAGGGCGAGGCCAACGCAGGACGCGCCGCGCAGTATCGAAAGCTCCTGCCTGCGATGATCGGAGACTGGCGCCGTACCTTCGGACAGGGTGACTTCCCCTTCTACATCGTCAGCCTCGCTGCCTACATGCCGCACCGCGACCAGCCGGGAGGGACCGACGCTTGGGCGGAATTCCGCGACGCGCAGGCATTCATCTCCGGCACGGTGAAGAACAGCGGCCTCGCGCTGGCGATCGACAAGGGCGACGGAGGCGACATCCATCCGCGGGACAAACGTGACGTCGGCGAGCGGCTCGCTCTCTGTGCCCTGGCGGGTCACTACGGAAAGGAAATTCCGTGCTCGGGGCCCGTGTTCCGGTCGGTCGAACCTGCCGGGTCCGGCGAATCCTTGCGAATTCATTTCGACCACGCCGAGGGCGGCATGGTTTCGAGCGGCCCGACCTTGGAGGAATTCTCCGTCGCCGGTGACGACTTGAAATGGACATGGGCAAAGGCACGCATCGAGGGCAATGCCGTGGTCGTCTCCTCCCCGACAGTCCCACGTCCGAAGTACGTCCGCTACGCCTGGCAGTCCAATCCGAAGGCCACGCTCTACAACAAGGCCGGGCTACCGGCGGTCCCCTTCAGAACGGATGGGAACCCCTAGCCCACCGCCGCCCCCAATCAGCGAAGGCAGCTCCCAGCAGGTCCGTATTTGCCCCCATGGTTGCCGCCGACAAGCCGGAGCTTACCCGCTCCTCCCGCGCTCTAACAAAAAGACCTGCGGAGACAATCGCCTGAGTTCGACAAAAGCATCGAATTTTAATAAAACGATTAATTTTTCCTTGTGATCATTCCCCGGTTGAGATGATTCTCGTGAAGAATCCGGCAGGAATGGCCGGATTCGGATGTCGCCGGTGTGCGACATTCTCTCCTGCAGGAGAACGTGTGGTCGCCGCGGGCTTCAACGGGTTTCCCGCGGCGACCACCTCACACCTTCCGGTGAAAGAGAAGTCAGTGGGTTACCCCCCTTCGGTATCCACGAATGGGGCATCCTCCTTCGACACGGAAACCCCGATGGCGAAGTGACCGCGAGATCCCTCCCTCCACCAAGGTCAGGAGTTCTCCCGATAGACGAAGCGGCTGAAATCGGCCTGCCGCTTTTGTCCGCTGATGTCCTGGCAGCACATGCCGACGAAAGCCCCGGTAAAGCCGAGGTGGCTGTAATCGTCGGAAAGGATCGCGCCATTCAAGACAGGACCAATCTTCCGCCAATCGCCGCCGGCAATGGCGAACTCAAACTGGAGCGCGGCACCTTTCAAGGTAAGTCGCATGCCAATCCCTCCGGTCGCTGGCACCGGCACGTCGTCCAGCAAAACCTCGCAACTCTCCGCTGCGTCGGTGACAATGATATTGAGGTTGCGGCCGAGCGTCTCATCGTGGCTCAGGCGGAGATAGCAATGATTCTCGGTATCGTACCAGGCGATGAGACCGGCCATCTGCTGAAAAGTCTCCGGTTGGAATTCGACGGAAGTCTCCACACTGATGTCGAAGGACTGGACGCGCCGTGCGAGGAGGCTCTGGCGGAAGCTGCTGATCGTCGGTTCCATCCCCTTGAGCCGCAGGTAGCCCGGGCGTTCTGTTAGACTGAGCCAGTCTTCGCTTACCGGCCGACGCAGGCTTTGGAAATTGAGATTGAGCTCCGGCGAGTCGAAATTGCCATCCCAAGTGGCTTCAGGGAAGGGAGCCTCAGGAAGTCCCGCGGGGCCCTTGGTAGTGACGCTCGGAATCATGCCGCCTTGTTCGAGATAGAGCCAGTCATCCGCCCCCCAGATGCATTTCTGGATCGCAGTCTCGCGGCCGAGTGTGCAATGCCTGCCATCAATGGGACGGCCGCACAGATGGGCGAGATACCACTCGCCCATATGCGTTTCGACCAGCGACGCGTGGCCGGCCTTCTGCAATTCCGCCTCAAGGCAGCCATACGTGCTGAGCAGATGTTTCTGCGGATGCAGCTCGTAGGGGCCGTCAATAGCGCGCGAGCGGGCGAGGGTCGCGGCGTGGGCATACACGGTCCCACCCTCGGCCGTAAGCAGGTAGTACCAGCCGTTTCGCTTGTAGAGATGCGGACCTTCCACCAGACCACGCTCCGTCCCTTTGAAGATCTTCTTCACCGGACCGATGAGCGTCCGCGATTCCGAACAGAACTCCTGGAGCAGGATGCCTGAGAAGCGGTTGTTCTGCTTGCGGTGATCCCACTCCATGTTGAGGTACCACTTGCGTCCATCGTCGTCATGAAAGAGCGAGGGATCAAAGCCACTGCTGTTCAGGAACACCGGCTCGGACCATGGTCCCTCGATCGCCCTCGCGGTGACGAGGTAGTTGTAGGCGATCTTATAGGGCTCCCGCTTCCAGTACTTCACGTCGGTGTAGATCAGGTAAAACACGCCGTCCGAGTAGGACAGGCACGGTGCCCAGATGCCACCGGAGTCGGGGTTCCCCGTCATATCGAGCTGACTGGCGCGGTCGAGCGGACGCGTCAACAAGCGCCAATTCACGAGATCACGCGAGTGATGAATCTGCACCCCGGGAAACCACTCGAAGGTCGAAGTCGCGAGATAGAAGTCGTCGCCCACCCGCAGGATCGAGGGATCGGGATTGAAGCCCTTCAGCACAGGATTGCGGATGACTGTGGCGGATGCAAGCGGCGCGGTCATGGGAATGAAACGTTTTATTAGAAGACCAAAAAAGAGATGAATTCAAGTCGTCTGTCCGACGATCAGGGTGGGGCGATAGGCAACGGACGGAATCGCCGTCTCCGCCCCCCCCTTCGAGAGCTCGAATGCCATCCCCGCCGCTCTCTTCCCCATCTCGTATGAGGGAATCTGCATTGTGGTAAGTCGCCGCCACGCAGACAGCGAGGCATAGTCGCCATTGAAGCTGGCTATCGCCAGCGACCTCGGAACCCGCACACCCCGATCGTAGGCGGTGCGACCGACGAGGTTGGCGAGGTCATCGTCATAAGCGATCACCGCATCATGCTGGCGGATCATTTTCCAGTCGGCGGCGGACAATTCGACATCGAGACCGACCACGCCCTTGGTGGTGACCGTGTGGCACGACACTGGCAGCTTCGCCCTGCGCATGGCCTTGCGGTATCCAGACTCCCGGTCGGAGGCGCTGTGGTGCATCTTCTTCACCGGCGGATCGCCTTCGGTGTGACGGTGGAGGAACCCGATGCGCTGGTAGCCCTTTTCAATGAGATGGCGGGTCAACTCCCCGGCTGCCCACTCGTCGTCCACATAGACCGAATTCGTCTCGTGGCGGTCATTGAGGAAAACCAGCGGCAGCCGCGAGAGCTGCACCCGATCATAGATCTGGCGGGCCAGGTCGCTATAGCTCTCGATGACCAGCGCATCCAGGTTGCGCTCACTGAAGACTGCCGGCATTGCCTTGGTGATGTCGTCAACGTCTGCCGGCAGCCGGATCAGCGTGATGCGCGACCCATGACCCTCAGCGATGTCGTGAACACCCGCGAGGTAGCCCGTCGGGGAATTCACGAAAAGACCGGTCTTCGCGGTGAAATAGCCGATGGTGTCGAAGCTATTGGAGCGGATCGACCGGGCACCGGCATGCGGTTGGTAATTGAGTTCGCTGGCGACCCGTTTTACCCGCTCGATGGTCTCGGCTTGGAGCTTGATGTTGGAATTAGGGTGCGGTCGCAGCGCCTGCGACACCGCGGCCGTGCTCAGGCCGGCGGAGAGGGCAATGTCCTTGATCGTTGCTCTTCGGGATGGGATCATGGGCGTTTTCCAACGATGCTAGGGCTACCCCATTGATGCTTATGAAATCGATTCGGTGCAAGCTGCAAACCCCCATCAGGCCAAGGTCGCCTCCCTTGTCGCGAGGGCCCGTCGGCGCGCGAGTTCATCAGCCATCTCGATGGTGGCGTTCTTGTTAAGCTTATACCGCGCTAATAACACCGTGCAGGCTGCGAACATCAGCCCCACGATGATGGAGACGCTGAAACGATAGCCGCCCACCGCCTCGGAGGCACCGGGAAACTTCGTGTCATAGTTGAACAGCCCGGCCATGACCCACAGGAAGGACGCCTGCCCGAAGGCAAGGCCTGCCTTCAGGCAGAAGCCGATGGTCGCGAAGACGGTACCAGTAAAACGGCGGCCCGTGGTCAATTCAGAGTAGTCCGCTACATCCGCGAACATCGCCCACACCAGCGGAACCGTCGGGGCATACACGACCGAAGTAAGGATCGTAAGGGCGATCATGCCGCCGATATCAGCCGGCCTTAGCAGATAGAAGGCGAACGCACAGACCGTCGAGAGGCCGAACCCCGTGACGGCCACCGCTTTCTTTCCGAAACGGCTGGCAAAGGATGCGGACAACATGATTACCAGGATGGTTGTCGCAGTGCCAGCCATGTTGATGATGCTGTTGAAGACATCCGCCACATTCGATGCGGCGAGATCGTCGCGCGCACCGTGGACGATGTAGCCAAGCCACTCCATCAGCCCGCCGGGCTTTGATTGGCCAGGAGCGAGGGGTCCCGCCGTGAGACCGATCTTTTCGAGGAAATCATACATCGCCCCACGGTCCGCGTACTGGTGGTAGTAGTTGTAGTTCGCCCCCCCGCGGAACGAAAGGATGGCAAAATGGATAAGCGTCATGGACGCCATGACTTTCCACGGGCTATTCTTCAGAAGGTCTTTGAAGTCCTGCTTCGGCGGGGCGTGCGACTCGCTCACCGGCCGGATGCGCTCGCGGGTCGTGAAAAATGTCACGAGGAACAGCACAAGGCAGAGCACCGCCCAGATCGTCATCGTCATCTGCCAGCCATGCGCGCGGTCATGGCCTTCCGAAAACTTCGCAACCAGCGGCAGGGTAAAGCCGCCGACGATGAATTGCGCGATGTTGACCGCGACGAAGCGGTAGGAGTTGAGCTTCGCCCGCTCGTTGAGATCCGCCGTCATCACCCCGCCCAGCGCCGAGTAGGGCATGTTGTTCATCGAGTAGAGGGTCATCAGCATCGTGTTGGTGATCGCGGCGTAAGCGATCAGCGAAGCCGTGCTCCAGCCCTTCGGCGTGGTATACGCGAGGACCATCACCACCGACCACGGCACCGCGGTCCAAAGGATCCATGGCCGGAATTTCCCCCAGCGAGTGTTCGTGCGATCCGCCCAGATGCCCATGATGGGATCGAAGATGGCGTCCCACAGTTTCGGCCACAGCAAGATAGCGGCAGCGACGCTCGCGGTAAGACCGAAGGTGTCCGTGTAGAAGTTCGTCTGGAACAGAATCATCGTCATGAAGACGAAGTTCGCCGCGGCATCGGCGCCGCTGTAGCCGATCTTCTCGGTGACGGTGAGCTTGGACGGGTTCATGTCAGGTCGTGCCGATGCGGCGTGCTTGGGGCGCAGGTCAAGGTGAGGGACGAAACCAGTTTCCGTGGAAACGACATGAGGCGCAATCGTGGGCGATGGAATGAATGCGAGAAGAATTCAGCGGCTCAGTTCCGCGGCGGTCCAAGGCGTGGTGCGGTCCTTGTGGCGCTCCCGGATCTCCTTTACCTGCACCGGCGTGACCGGTGATGCATCGTTCGACCAACTCTGCCGCACGTAGGTCAAGACATCGGAGACCTTCTGGTCATCAAGGTCCACATGAGCCGGCATCACCGCGTTGTAGTCCTTCCCCGCAACCTTGACCGGCCCCTGAAGGCCGCCAGTGACAATGCGGATCGGCACGCTCGGATCACCCGTCGCCCAGTCGGAACCATCAAGCGGCGGGAATGCGCCGTCCAGTCCCGCGCCGGTCGGCTGGTGGCAAGCGATGCAGGTCAGCCCGTAGATCTCGGCACCGCGCTTGTGGACTTCAGGATCGGGCGCGAATTTCTTCGCCGTAGCCGAAGCCGCCGGGTTGGCCGCCTTTGCCGCAAGCTCCGCGAGCAGGCCTTTCGCCCCGCTGGCACCGGGAATCTCGGTGAGGGATATGTCGTCGAAGATCACCGTGCCGGTCGCGCCACCGAAGGCACCGATCAGGCAATGCACCAGCAGGCGGCTACGGTCGCCGGTATCGAGTTCCGTGGAGAGCTGCGTCCACTCGGAGTCCCCCTTGACGTTGCCGGACCGCTCCCCCCCTTCGCAGAAAAGCATCGCGCCGAGCCCATCGCCAACTGGCTGGAGGCCCACCGCTTTCGCCCATACCGACAGGCGGTAGCGCGTGGCCGGCTTGACCCGCAGGTTGACGACCGCTCCGCCATCGACCGCCTTGGCAGTGGACGATAGCGCAAGACCCGGCGTGCCATTCCGACCGTCCGCGGTGGTGCTCACGTCGAAAGGCGTACCATCGCCATAGACGCGGACTTCATTCCAACCGGTCGGCTTGCCATCGACCACCTCGTTGAAGCCGGGGTTGGGCATCTGGTTCGGCATCTCCAGTTTCTCAATCACCTCACCGGTGTATCCCGCAGCCTTGGCGGCAGCAGTCACACTGGCGGCATGGCGATGCGCCGCGATGAGCCAGGCGTCTTTGAGAGTGACCTCCTCAGTAATGCGCGACTCTTCCTTGGTGATCAGATTGAAGAGCGCCTTGCCGAGCTCCACATCCTCCGGAAGCCGGGAAAGCGACACCAGCGCATCTGCCAGTTCGCGGTCATCGGCGACCGTGAAGGCACCCTCGGCGATGTAGGCCTCCTTGAGCTGTTGGGGCGTCGCCACCTTGATACCGGCGCGCTGGATCGCACGGACCTTCGACTTGAGCGCGGTGCTCGCGGTGTCCTCGTTCATCGCGCCAAGTCCTGCCAAGGCATACACCGCATGCGCCGAACCCCTGGTGCCGGCGGCGGCGAGAGAGCCAAGCTTCTCCGCGAGCTGCTTGTTGCCGCTCTCGATGATCAGTCGTTGCGCGTGCAGCCGCCAGAGCAAGTTCGGGTGATCCAGCGCGGCGATCAAGGTCTCCGGCTTCGCGGGATCGAGGCCCGGAGTCGCGTCGTCCGGCGAACCCTTCGGATAGATCCGGTAGATACGGCCATACTGGGTGTCGCGCAGCGGCGTCTCGTAGGCGTTGCCCTTGCCGTTCTTCGCATCGAGGCCGGCGGACCGCTTGTTAGGCGTCGGGTTATGCTGGATGATCAGGTTGTACCAATCGCAGATCCACATCGCGCCATCCGGCCCGACTTCGGCGCAGACCGGGCCGGACCAGGCATCCGCGCTGTTGTAGAGGTTGTTGAAGCGCTGCACCGCCTTGTAGCCGGAACCCTGGCGAGTGATGTCAAAGGTGCCCACGAGCTTGCCGGTGGCTTCCGTGACGAAGGCGGCCTTCTCGCGCCACTCCGCAGGAAAGCGCTCCGCCGTGTAGAAGGCGTGGCCGGCCCCCGCGGTGTACTTCTCATGCTGGTCCACCTGGCGGATGTCGGTGGAGCTGGGATTGAAAATCGGATTGTCATCGGCGCGAGGCGTCCGCGGCGCGCGACGACCGATCGACTCGTAGGCCGCCTGCGCATGGGTCGGATAGAAGGACGGGTTGCCGTTCGCGGTGGACCCCATGACATCGAAGTCCGAGGTGGTCCCCAGACCCCAGGTGTTGTTGGTCGTCGGCTGGAGGTATTCGAGCTCGGAGGCGTCGGGCTTGAAGCGGAAAATCCCCTGCGTGAACTGCTGTTGCTTCCCTCCCACGTAGCCGCGGAAGCCGGAGTAACCCACGGTCGCGTAGATCCAGCCGTCGTGTCCGTAGCGCAGGTTCGAGACACCGGCGTGGGTGTCGCCCATGCTGAAGCCGGTGAAGAGCACCTTGCGGACGTCGGACTTGTCGTCCCCGTCGGTGTCCTGCAGGAAAAGCATGTCGGTGCCGTTGGTGCAGATCATGCCGCCGTTGGCGAAGACCAGCGAGGTCGGGATCGAAAGCTTGTCGGCGAAGGTGGTAAACTTGTCGGCCCGCCCGTCCTTGTCGGTGTCATCGCAGATGATGATCTTGTCATTGCCCAGGTTGCCGGAGTGCAGGTTGTTAGGGTAATCCACCGTCTGGATGACAAAGGCGCGGCCCCGGTGGTCCCAATTTACGAAGATCGGGTTCACGATGTCCGGCTCGCTGGCGAACAGCGACAGCTCGAAGCCCGCGGGCACCTGGGCCAGCTTCATCGAATCCTCAGCGGACAGGGGCTTCTGCGCCTTGGTGATGAGCTCGCGCTTCACGTAGCCGGGCAGCTCCACCTCCTGTTGCTCCAGCACCGGCAACTCCAGCGCTGCAAGCTTCGCCTGCTTCTCCGGACCCACGCTCCACAAGATCGCCCGCTTGATCAGATCACGGAATGCGGGCTGGTCCCACACCCGGTGGTCATGCCCCGCCGCCGTGTAAAAGATGCGGCCTTTCCCTTGTTCTCGCACCCACGTCCACGGCTCTTGATCGCGCTTCTCCAGAATCACCCGGTCTTCGCTCTGGGTGTCGTGCACATACGTTTCATCCCATGCCTCGAAGCCGCCGTAACTGCGCATGATGGGATGCTCCGGATTGACGTTGGTCGCCTTGAAGACTCCCGCCGTGTGGCCCTTGAAGCGACCGCCGACCAGCTTGATGAACTCCGGGGACTTACCGTAGCAGGCAGAGGCACAATGAATCGGCAGGAAGGCGCCGCCATTCTCCACATAGGCTGTTAGAGAGCTGAGCTGTGCGGTAGGCATCGGTCCGTTTTGCTCCCAGTTGCCATACATCAGCACGGCGTCGTACTTGGCGAGCGTGCTAGGGCTGAGCGCTTCGGCAGGGTTCTCCGAGTAGGTGAAATCAATTCCCTCCGTGCCGAGGTTGCGCTTGATCGCCCGGTAGCGGGTCACCGGGTCGTGGCCGGGGCCATTGGCCGTGGGCGCTCCGAAGAAGAGGACCTCCAGCCGCCGTGCCTCCGGCTTCGGCGCGATCAGGGGCTTGGCCAGGACCGCACCGAGGGCGGCCAGCGGCAGGAGGAGCGTCAGGCGGATGGCATGCATGGTTTTTCGGGACGGCAGGGGTTCTCCCTCACGTGACGGAACGCGAGCTTGGGCAGGCAAGTTGCTGCCCGCACGCAATGACAAATGCAAGCCTCAAATTAATCGGTTAATTTTCACTCGTCATCCGCCGGTGCCCCGGCTATTTCCCGCCAAGACCAAGAATCCAGGATCGCACCTCCATGACCACGCTTCGCCGACGCAGTTTCATTGGCACCGCCGCCGCCGCGGCTGCCTTCACCACCCTCCGGTCCCGCGCGCAAGAGGATCCCGGCCCGCCCATCAGGCTCGGCCTCATCGGCTGCGGCTGGTGGGGAATGGTCGATGTGAAGGCCACATTCAAGGCCGGCGGCGTACAAGTCGTGGCGATTTGTGACGTGGACAGCGAGCACCTCGCCAAGGCTGCGGATGAAATCGAAAAGCTCCAGGGCAGCCGCCCGAAGACCTTCAAGGAATACCCCGCCCTGCTCGCCGAGGAAAACCTGCAGGCCGTGATCATCGCCACTCCGCCGCAGTGGCATGCCCTGCCCTTCATCGCTGCCTGTGAGAAAGGCCTGGCGATCTACTGCGAGAAGCCCCTCGCCTATGACATCCGCGAAGGCCGCGCGATGGTCGATGCCTCCAGGAAAGCGGGCAATATCGTGCAGATCGGCTTCCAACGCCGTCACGCAAGCGGCTTCGTGGAGGCGCGCAAATACATCCAGGAGGGCAAGGCCGGCCGCATCCTCTCCGCCGAAGCGCAGATCCACTACACCGCGCCGACACCCGATCCCACGGCCACCGACCCGCCCGCCTCGCTCGATTGGGACCAGTGGTGCGGACCCGCCCCGCTCATCCCCTACAGCGCGGCCGTCGGCCACATGAACTGGCGGCTCGAGAAGACCACCGGCCACGGCCACCTCGTCGATTGGGGTGCACATCTCATCGACAGTGCGCGCTGGATCCTCGGCGCGGGCGCACCGCTGTCCGTCGCCGCCGCAGGGGGCTTGTATCACCTGAAGGGCAAGATCACCACGCCGGACGTCCTGACGGTGCACTTCGAGTTCGAGGACTTCCCGCTCACCTGGCGTCATCGCATCTGGGGAGCACAGGACATGAACCCGGAGACTTCCAACGGCATCTTCCTCTACGGCGAGAAGGAGACCGTCTTCTGCTCCGATAACAAATGGATCGTCCTTCCCCAAGGCCGCGGCCAACAGCCGAAGGTGAATGAAGTCCGCAACGACTCCAGCGCCGAGCACCTCGCCGAGTTCCTGGCAGCCGTGCGCTCGCGCCAGCAACCGTCGTGCACGCCGGAAGAAGGCCACCTTTCCACGACGGCGGTGAAGCTGGCGATGATCTCCTACGACACCGGCGCGAAGATCACCTGGGACGCGAAAACCGAACAGATCACGGGCAATCCCGAGGCCTCCAAGCTGCTCAAGCGCGAATACCGCGCACCGTGGAAGCATCCCTTCCCCGGCTGACCCCATCGGTCTGCCCGACCCGCGGCGCGGCGATGAAATCCAACGCGCCCTCGCCATCCCCCGCCCCGGCATCGCAATCTCCATCCATGAACACCACCCCACCCCAAGCCGCCGCCTTCTCCCGCATGCAACAGCTCATGACACCGTCGCCGGTGCCTTCCATCTCGACCGAGCTGCTGGCCACCGCCGATGGCGAACTCAATCGCGAACTGAACGCCTTCCTCTTCGACCCGCCGTCCGACCCCGCCTTGCTCGCCGGCAAGCGCATCGCCATCTGCTGCACCAATGGCGTCGAGGAAGTGGAGATCATCGGCGCACAGCGTTGGCTCGCCGAACATGGCGCGACCGTCCACGTGGTCTCCCCACGCATCGGCGAGTTTCACCCCACGCTCGGGCTGCGCTTCCCACCGGTCGCCGCCACCCATGTGCTCGCCATCCGGCTGATGGAAAACGCCGGCTGGATCCCCATCGACCGCTATACTGACGAGGTGACGGCCGCAGACTACGACGCGGTGATCCTTCCCGGCGGCTGCTGGAATCCCGATGCCCTGCGCATGGACGAACTGGCGCGAGCCTTCGTCCGTGACATGCACAGCGCGGGCAAGCCGACCTGCGCCATCTGCCACGGCCAGTGGGTCATGGTCAGCGCCGGCATCCTCAAGGGCAAACGCGCCACCGCCGTCTGGAACATCCATGTCGATCTGGAGAATGCGGGCGCGACCGTGCTCGACGAACCGTGCGTGGTGGACGGCAACCTGATCACCTCTCGTTTTCCTTACGACCTGCCGCGCATGGTGCAGGCCCTAGTGCAGCAGTTGGTGCCGCCGATCCAGCAAACCGGCCGATAAGCCACGCGAGACGGAAGCCGGCGAGATGGACAGTCGGCGCTCAATGGCAGACCTAGCTCGGGGGATTGCTTGAATCCAGCGAAGGTCAGGCCAGGCGCGGCTTTCGGTCTACGGAAATTGTTCAGATCCTCCAGCCGACAGATGTAACAACAATGGGAAACCCGAGAAACCCGACTCCCACAAGTTGCTTATTCTGAAAGTACGAGGACTGGGACTCGAACCCAGGACCAATTGGTTAAAAGCCAACTGCTCTACCGACTGAGCTATCCTCGCTTTTTTCCGTTCCGGATCCGGTGACCTTGGGGGCCGCCGGGGCGCGGATGGGTAGAGGCGGGGTCAGGGTTTGGCAAGATCATTTTCCACACCGCCCGAGAGCTCCGGAGAGGAAAGTGCGGAGATCGCTGGCCGGACGCTCAATGAGACAGGCCTCGATTCCCGCAGCGCCGGCCCCCTCCATGTCCGCCACAGGCGAGTCGCCGGCATGGAGGACTTCGTGGGGGTGAAGCCCGAGCCGGTCGAGAGCCATGCGGAAAATCGCGAAGTCCGGCTTGCGGGCGCAGGCGTCGGCGGAGGTGATCACCTCATCGAAATGCAGGCCATGGCCGGCGAGGATGCCACGCAGGCGGAGATCGAAATTCGAGACCACCGCCAATCGCAGGCCAGCGGCCCGGGCGTCTGCGAGGACGCCGGGGACTTCCGGAAATACCCGCCACGCGGCCGGGTCGGCATAGTGCGCGAACAGCGCTTCAAAGCAGGGTCGGAAAAAACCCTCCGGCAGCGGTGTGCCCAAGCTCTTGTTAAAGACGGTAAGAACCACGTTCCCCCACCACTCACGCTCTGCCGCATCGCCATCCGGGTAGGCAGCGTATTCCGGATCGCCAATGCCACCAAAGGCCAGGCGGAACCATTTCTTCACCAGCGCCGGTTCGACCGGCTGACCGAAAGCGGCGGCCGTCCGGGCATAGACCTCGGCGACCGGCTCGGCGGGCTCGATCAAGGTGCCGGCGGCATCGAGAAAGAGGGCTTGGATCACGGGCGCGAGGATGAAGGCCGGCGGTCCGGTTTCCTAGATGTTTTCACAGGATGCGCTTTCGCCCGCTGTAGTACAGAATGACCGGAATCCAAGAAAGTGAGAGGCCATGCACCCCGACGGCCACCTAGCTCCCTTACTAACAGTCAAAAATGAGGACTAAGCCATCGGGAGACAAGCGACGTTACCCTAAGCCTCGACTCCCCTCCCCCGGCTGGAAGTCGGCTCGTCCCAAAACCCAATGAAGAATTCGACCAAGGTCTTGCTCGCGTCCCTGACGTCCGGAGCCAGCTTGCTGGCGCTCGGCTGGCTGCAGGAGAAACCGGAGGCCGCCGCCCAAGCGACCGCCCCTTCCGCGGCGGCGGATGCGAAGGAAAATAAGGCCGATGCAGCGTTGCCGGTCACCCGGCCGGAACCGGTGACCCCGGAGAACGCCGGGCCTTTCGGTGACATCGGCGCTCTGGAAAAAGGAACGGTCATCCGCTTGCCCCTGCCGGACGGCAGAGAGGCGGCCGGCCGACTGAACTACGTAAACCGCTATCCAAACGGTGCCGCCGCGGCGGGAGGTGACTTGGAAGACGGCAGCGGCACCTTTGAAATCGGCGGCGAACCGTGGGGTTACCGCGGCTTCATTCTGCAAAAGAAGGATCGTAGCGCATTTGTTTACTCCAGTGGCCCGGACGGCGGCTTGCAGGTCGCAAGACGGCCGATCGGCGAGGTGATTTGCGAGCCGGAGCCGAACTGGAAGCCACTGGCGAAAGTCGAGGGGCCGGATCCCGAGAAGGCGGCGATCTACAATGGCGGGCGCTCGGTCGGGATCATCTACGAAGCGATCCCCATCCTGAGCAGCCTGCCACGCGCGGAGGCGACGGTTTATCTCGATTTCGACGGCGAGGTGATCGAGGGCCATTCGTGGGAAGGCGGGCGGCGGATCATCGCGCCGGCCTACAACCTGCCGGCCAGCGAGGTGACCGATATCTGGCGGCGGGTGGCAGAGGACTTCGCGCCCTTCGAGGTGAATGTCACCACCGACCTGCAAGCCTACCTGCGCGCGCCGCAGGGACTTCGGATCCGCTGCATCACCACCACGAACAACTTCGCCTCGGCCGGTGGCGTGGCATTCAACAACACGTTCCGCGAATCCGGCGACCCAGTGTGTTGGAACTTCTACCGCGGCAACGGCGGCGCGGTGGTGATCTCGCATGAGGTCGGCCATACCTTCGGCCTTCATCATGACGACACCACCACCCAGGGCTACTACGGCGGCCATGGCAGCGGTGCGATGACCTGGGGGCCGATCATGGGCGCTCCCTACAGCCAGAACATCTGCCAATGGAGCAAGGGCGACTATGCGAATGCCGCCCAGCAGCAGGACGACTTGATCCAGATCGGATCGTCCGTGGAGCGGCGGCTCGATGACCATGCACCGGACGCCGTGCAGTCGACGCCACTGGCCATCGGCGCGGGCGGCAGCGTTTCTAACAGCGGCGTGATCGCCAGCCCGGATGACCTCGATGCGTTCACCTTCACCACCGGCGGCGGAAACCTGAATCTCCAGTTCACCGGTGCGGTCAATAGCCCGAACCTCGACATCGAGGCCAAGCTCTACAACTCCACCGGCACGCTGGTGGCGACCGCCAGCCCGGCGAACCAACTGAGCGCCACGCTTTCCTCCGCGCTCGCCGCGGGCACTTACACGGTGACGGTGGATGGTGTCGGCAACGGCACCTGGGCCTCGAATGGCTACGATGACTATGGCTCGATCGGCGAATACACGATCAGCGGCACCGTCCCCTCACCCGGCTGGCGATTCCGCGTCCCGGTCAATGCCCTGAATAGCGCGGTGCTCGGCACGGTGGCCCCGGGAGGTTCCGCTTACTCGATCACCGCGGGCAACACCGGCACGGCGTTCGCCATCCAGAGCGGCAGCGGCGTCTTGAGCGTGGCCAATGCCTCCGCGCTCACTGGAACCCCCGTGTTCACCTTGACCGTGGCCTACACCAGCGGTGGCTCGCCGCAGACCGCAGCAGTGAATGTGCGCGTCGGCCCGCTTGGCGGCTTGAAGCGGGAAATCTGGATCGGGCTGAGCGGCAACAATCTCGCGGGACTGACATCGAATGGAAACTATCCCAATACCCCGAACGCCGCCCGACATGCGGGCACCTTCCAAGGTGCCTGGCCTGCGGACAATTACGGTCAGAAGTTCAGCGGCTACCTGATCCCGGCCGAAACCGGCAACCACGTCTTCTGGACCGCGGCGGACGACATCAGCGAGCTGTGGCTCTCCACCGACAGCAATCCCGCGAACAAGGTGCGGGTCGCTTACAACAACGCGAACACCAACGTGGACTGGGCCAATCAAGCCTCACAGCAGTCCGCCAATGTCGCACTGGTTGCAGGCCAGCGTTACTACATCGAGTACCTGCACCGGGAGAATGCCGGCGGTGATCACGCGGCGGTGGCGTGGCAGACACCCACGCTGTCACGACGACTCATCGGCATGGAGTATCTGGAATTCCCGGGCACCATGCCGAACCGCGCGCCGTGGCTGGCGAACATGACCTTCCGCGTGCGCGAAGACAGCACGGCCGGGACCGCCGTCGGCACCTTGCTGGCAGGCGATTTCGAGCCGGGATCGGTCGTCTCCGCCTACACCATCACCGGCGGGAATACGGGCACGGCCTTCTCCCTGAACGCCACCACCGGCGCCCTCACGGTGAATGGCGCGCTATCATTCGCAACCCTGCCGAAATACCTGCTGGACGTGCGGGTGACGGACCCCGGCGGACTGCAACGGACGGCCCAGATTGCCGTGGAAGTCGAGCCGCGCGCGGTCAAGCGCGAGTACTGGTCCGGCATCAACGGCAACCAGATCACCAGCCTCACCTCCAACGCCAATTTCCCTAACAGCCCGACCGCGGTCACTTACCAGGCCTTCTTCGAGACGCCTTCGGACATCGCCGACAATTACGGCCAGCGCCTCAGCGGCTACCTGCGCGCGCCTGACACGGGCAGCTACACCTTCTGGATCTCGTCGGACGATTACGGTGAGCTGTGGCTCTCCACCGACAGCAATCCCGCGAACAAGGTGCGGATCGCCTGGCATACCGGTGCCACCGGTTCGCGCGAGTGGGGCAAGTACGCCACCCAGAAGTCCGCGGCGATCACGCTGGAAGCCGGCAAGTTTTACTACATCGAGGCGCTCCAGAAGGAAGGCGCGGTCTCGGACAATCTCGCCGTGTCGTGGGATGGGCCGGACTTCGACCAGGTGATGCTCGGCGCACCCCACGTCACCCAGCAGTTCTACAATCACGCCGCGCCCGTGCTCAATGACAAGTCGGTCACCGTCTTCGATCGCGATGACATGGTCACCACCTTGGAAGCAAAGGACTGGTCGGATCCGGGCACCACGTTGACGTACTCGATCACCGCTGGAAATGCCGACGGAGCCTTCATCATCGACCCGGCGACGGGAACGATCCGCCCGGCCGGTTCGCGGCTGCCCGTGGGCGCGCGCGTGCTCACGGTCACCGTTTCCGACAACGGGCCGACGCCACTGACGGACACCGCATCGGTCACGGTGAATGTGGTCAAAGCGGGCCTGAAGCGCGAGGTCTGGACCGGTCTTGCGGACGGCCAGGGGCTCGATGGACTCACCGGCTCGCTGTATTTCCCGCAGTCGCCGGACGACAGCGGCTACGTCCAGCACTTCGAAGCGCCCTCGGGTTGGGGCGAAAACTACGGCCAGCGCCTGAGCGGCTACCTGATCCCGGCAGCGACGGGCAACTACACCTTCTGGATCGCCTCCGATGATGGCGGCGAGCTGCGGCTCTCCACCGACGCGAATCCATCTAACAAGAAGACCATTGCCAGTGTAAACGGTGCCACCGGCAACCAGAGCTGGACTGATCAGACGAGCCAGCAATCAGCCGTCATCGCCTTGATCGCCGGGCAACGCTACTACGTGGAAGCTCTCCAAAAAGAAGGCAACGGTGGCGATCACCTCGCAGTGGCTTGGCAAGGACCGGGCTTCGCCCGCACGCGGATCAGCGGCAACAACCTCGAGTATCCCGACACCTATCGCCCCGCCATGAGGCGCGAGATCTGGCTCGGCAATGCCACGACCACACCGCCAGCCACCCCGCCAAGTTCGGAAAACGCGCTCTTCACGTTCAAGTCATCCGCCGGCATCGCGGACAACTACAGCGATCGCATCTCCGGCTTCGTCGTCCCACCGGTCACCGGCAGCTACACCTTCTGGCTAGCCTGCGACGACGATGGACAACTGCGGCTTTCCACCGATGAAAACCCGGCGAACGCGGCGCAGATCGCCTCGGTGGCCGGCTCCACCGGTGTCGAAGCCTGGGATACCGGAGCTTCGCAGAAATCGGCCGCCCGCACCCTGATCGCGGGCAAGCGCTACTACATCGAAACACGCCACCGGGAAGGAACCGGCGGAGATCACGTCGCAGTCGCATGGGAAGGCCCGGGCATCACGCGAAAGGTCATCGCCAACGAATACCTTGAGCACCCGACCACCCCCGCGGATCGCTCGCTGCTGAAGCGCGAAGTGTGGAATGGCATCGCGGGTGCAAACGTCACCGACCTCACCGGAAATGCCGCGTTCCCGGCGACGCCATCGACCGTCACGACGTTGGCCGCGGGCGCCGGATTGGCGACGGGCACCGATGTCGCCGAGACCTTCGGCCAGCGGCTGAGCGGCTATCTCATTGCGCCGGATCACGGACGCTACACCTTCTGGATCGCCTCCGACAATTCCAGCGAGCTGTGGCTCTCCACCGACAGCAATCCGGCCAACCGGATCAAGATCGCCGCGGTGGACAATGTGGTCGCCGCCCAGAATTGGGACGTGCAGGCCGGGCAGAAATCGGTGCCCGTCGCGCTGGAAGCCGGCCGCCGCTACTATCTGGAGATCCTGCACAAGGAAGACCTCTTCGGCGACCATCTCGCGGTAGCGTGGCAAGGCCCTGGCTTCGCGCGGCGCGTCATTCCGAACCAGTTCCTGGAGCATCCGCTGGTCATCCCCGGCACTCCATCGATCCGTCGCGAGGTGTGGGCGGGCATCAATGGCGAGCAGGTTTCCAATCTCACCGGAAATGCCGCCTTCACCGCCGGCACACCGACCGCACGCGGCCAGCTAACCACCTTCGAAACGCCCGCCGCCCACGGCGACACCTATGGCCAGCGTCTCACCGCGAAGCTGGTGGCTCCGGAGTCGGGCAACTTCAAGTTCTGGATCGCCTCCGACGATGCCAGCGAGCTGTGGCTTTCCACCGATGCCAATCCCGCAAACAAGGTGCGCATCGCCCACACCACGGCATTCACCGACCCGCGCCAGTGGAACAAGTATGCCACGCAGGAATCCGGCAGCCTGCCACTGATCGCAGGCACGACTTACTACATCGAGGCCTTGCACAAGGAAGGCGGCGCGATCGACCACCTGTCGGTGGCGTGGCAAGGGCCATCATTCCCACGGCAGATCCTCGACGGGCGTTTCCTGCAATACCCCGGCAACCCTCCCGTCAGCGTCGCGCTCAAACTTGAAATCTGGACCGGCATCGGCGGCAACAACGTGACCGACCTCACCAACAAGCCGAACTACCCCGGCACGCCAAACCAGACGCTCACCGTGGACAGCTTCGAAACGCCGGTAAACTGGGGCGACACCTACGGCCAGAAGGTCAGCGGCTACCTGATCGCACCGCGGACCGGCGACTATACGTTCTGGATCGCTTCCGACGATGGCGGCGACCTGATGGTGGCGACCGATGGCAATCTGGCGAACAAGGCCCGCATCGCCTTCACAACCGGGGCCACCGGACATCAGAACTGGACCAACAATGTGAACCAGAAGTCAGCGGTCATTCCGTTGGTTGCCGGCCAGCGTTGTTACATCGAGGCGCTTCACAAGGAAGGCGGCGGCGATGACTACCTCTCCGTGGCGTGGCAGGGACCAAGCTTCGACCTCCAGATCATCCGGAAGGAATTCCTGGAGTATCCCGGCCTGATGCCGGCGGACACGCAGCCAGGCAATCCGATCTCGGTGCCCCCCGGCGATCCGAGCTTCACCTTCTGGCTGGACTACATGGGCTTGGGCGGTGCCGACCGCCTCGCCAGTGCCGATCCAGACAAGGACGGCATTCCGAACAGCCTCGAATTCGTGCTCGGCGGTAAGCCATCGGGCAGCGGGGCCGCCTCCATCGCGGTGCTGCCGGAACTGACCACGGATACCGACTGGGCGACCTTCGTCTTCCGCCGCGCCGACGTCTCAGCGGCGTCCGGTCCCTTCGTGCAATATGGAGATCTGGACAGTTGGACCCCGGCCGTCGATGGCACCGGCGGCGTCCAAATCATCGTCACCGACGACGGATTCGGAACCGGCATTGACCGCGTCACCGTGAAAATCCCACGGACTGCTGACAAACTGTTCATCCGCCTGAATGGGAACCTATAAAGTGGCGGCGTCAGCCACCCCGGAGTGCGGTGACTCGTCACCGCTTTCCGGCAGGCGACTTGTCCGAAAGCTGCGACGAGTCGCAGCACTCCAGGGAGCGGGCACAGGGAGCTACGCCTCACACTCGCCAACCCGGGATTGCGTTTGCTTCCCCCCGGCTATCTCATGTCGCAGCCACTTACCCACACGTTCTCCGATGAATCGCCGCGGCTGGCTCCAGCTCACCCTCGCCACCCTCCCTGCAGCCTGTCGGCGGCCTGAACCGCCAGCCGCTCGAGCGGAGGCAGAGCCGGAGATCCCGTGGCAGCCGCTCGTCGACAGTCACTGGACACCCGCCATGGGCGGCGAGCTGTCGTCTCCCTCTTCCGGCGTCCTCCGCCTCCAGTGGGGGGAGAGCCTGAGCGCCGCAAAATGGACCGGACCACCTCTGACGGTGCCCTTCGAGATGGAACTCGAAGCCCGCCGGATCGACGGCACCGATTTCTTCTGCGGCCTGACCTTTCCCGTTGGAGCCAGCGGCGAGTGCGTGACCTGGGTGGTCGGCGGCTGGGGCGGCAGCCTCGTCGGTCTATCGTCGATCGATGGCAAGGACGCGTCCGAGAACGACACGACCCAGCACCGCGCCTTTGAGAAGGAACGGTGGTACCGGCTGCGGGCAAAATGCACCGGGGAACGCATCGAAGCATGGATCGACGGCGAGCGCGTGATCGACCTCCCGACCGCCGGCCGGAGCCTCACTCTGCGCCCCGGACCGATCGACGTCTGTGCCCCTTTCGGGCTCGCCACATGGCAGACCACCGGTGAATTCAGGAGCTTGCGATGGCGCCCCGTTTCTCCCTGAGGCTGGTGGGAGATTCGGCTTGCAACTCAAGGTTTTCCGCCGTATCCCCCCGCCGATCAATCTTCCGACGCGACAGAGCGGGTCGAAACACCCGCTCTTTCGCGTCTCTGGACATACGGAGCGCAAACGCGCCGCACTGCCCGCCATGACCAACGACATCGTCGCCCTCATTGACTACTACGAGAAAGAAAAAGGCATCGACCGCGACAAGGTGGTTGCCGCGCTCGAGTACGCCTTCATTTCCGCCTACCGCAAGATGGTCCCAGGGGCCGATGCCATCGAGACCTTGCGCGCCGATGTGAATACCAAGAAGGGCGAGACCCGCATCTTCGCCGTGCTGACGGCCGTCGCCGACGAGGATTACAAGGACAAGTTCAACGAGGTCCCGCTTGCCACCGCGCTCAAGAAGAATCCCGAGACCCAGCCGGGTGATCAGGTCGAGTTCAACGTCACGCCGAAAGACTTCGGCCGCATCGCCGTGCAGACCGCGAAGCAGACGATGATGCAGCGCCTCCGCCAGGCGGAGAAGGAGATGATTTACGAGGAGTTCAAGGACCGCGCCGGCGACATCGTCTCCGGCACCGTCCGCCGCTTCGACCGCAGCGACGTGCTCATCGACCTCGGCAAGTTCGAGGGCGTCATGCCGTCCCGCGAGCGCGTCCAGACCGAGGAATACAACATCGGCGACCGCATCCGCGCCTACGTCGTGGCCGTGGAAAACGAAGGTCGCGGCCCCGAGATCATCCTCTCCCGCAGCCACCCGAATTTCGTCCGCCGCCTCTTCGAAGCCGAGGTGAATGAAATCTCCGACCGCACCGTGGAAATCCGCGGAATCGCCCGCGAAGCCGGCTACCGCACCAAGGTCGCCGTCTTCAGCACCGACGACAAGGTGGACCCGGTGGGTGCCTGCGTCGGCCTGCGTGGCGCCCGCGTGAAGAACATCGTCCGCGAGCTCAACAACGAGAAGGTCGACATCATCCGCTGGAGCGATGAGCCGGAGGAATTCGTCCGCGAGGCTCTCAAGCCGGCCGTGCTCCGCACCATCACCGTGGATAAGGAAAACCGCGTGGTCCACGTGACCGTCGACGAGGAAGACCTTAGCAAGGCGATCGGCCGCCGCGGCCAGAATGCCCGCCTCTCTTCCCGCCTGATGGGCTGGGACGTCCAGGTCCGCAAGGACGAGAGCAAGCTGGAGCAGTTCGAAAAGAAGATCGCCGGTGCCGCCCACTCGATGGCCGAGCAGCTCGGTCTCGATGACGATCTGGCCGCCAAGCTGTTCCGCGCCGGTGGCATGTCCGCCGAGATTGTCGCGGAGATGCCGGTGGACTATATTGCCGCCAACCTCGAGATTTCCGAAGAGCGCGCCCAAGACATCCTCGATCGCGCCAAGACGAACTCCCCGTCTACTTGAATACTTTATTTCCCGGAGCCGGAAGTGCTCCGAAACGACGACACACCTGCCTGATGGCCCCAAAAGACAAGGATAGCACGCCTCCGAAGAAAAAGGTCCTCGATCTGATCGAGGAACCAAAGGTCCAGTCGCGCCGCGATCGCCAGCGGGCCGCCCAAACGGTCGCGGATACCCCGGCTCCGCCAAGCGCACTCGACAAGGCCAAGGCTGCCGCCCTCGACATCTTCGAAGACGCCGGGAAGAAGAAGCGCACCACCGTCCGCAAGACCGAGCAATCGGGCAAGTCGGCGCTGCCCACGATTTCGAAGCTCCTCGAAGAGGAGCCCGCACCCGCTCCGGAGGTGCCGGCCACTCCCCCGCCGTCAGCGGCTTCCGTCTCACCGGTCGTCCCGGTTGCCGAGGAACCTGCAGCAGAAGAGGACACTGGCAACATCATCAGCATCAAGCCGCCGATCATCGTCAGCGAGCTTGCCGCGCGGATGAGCCTCAAGCCTTTCGTGCTGCTTGCCGATCTGATCAAGCTTCAGATCTTCGTCGCACCGCATCAGGCGATCGAGCCTGACATCGCGGCCCGGGTCTGCGAACTCCATGGCTTCATTTTCGAACGCGAGAAGCGCGAAAAGGGCGGTGGCGTTCACAAGATCGAGGAAGTCGTCGTCGAGCCGGCAGCCCCGCAGGACGAGCCGGAGGACCTCCTCCAGCTCCGCCCGCCGATCATCACGATCATGGGTCACGTCGACCACGGGAAGACCTCCCTGCTCGACTACATCCGCAAGTCCACCATCACCAAGGGCGAGGCCGGCGGTATCACCCAGCACGTGGCCGCCTACAAGGTGGAGCACGAGGGCAAGCCGATCACCTTCATCGATACCCCGGGTCACGCCATCTTCTCCGACATGCGCGCCCGCGGCGCGGACATCACGGACATTGTCGTGCTCGTGGTAGCCGCCAATGACGGGATCATGCCGCAGACCTTGGAAGCCATCGAGCACGCCAAGAAAGCGAAGAAGACCATCATCGTCGCCATCAACAAGGTCGACCTGCCGTCTGCCAACGTGATGCGCGTGAAAACGCAACTCGCGGAAAAGGGCCTGCAAACCGTGGACTACGGCGGCGACGTCGAGGCCGTGGAAATCTCCGCCCTCACCGGTGTCGGGATTCCCGCCCTGCTCGAGCTGCTCGCCCTCCAGGCGGAAGTGCTCGAACTCAAGGCGAACCCGAAGGGCAATGCCCGCGCCGCCATCATCGAGGCTCGCGTGCAACCCGGTCGCGGTGCGACCGCCTCCGTCATCGTCGAGACCGGCACGCTCAAAACCGGCACGCCATTCATCTGTGGTCCCTTTGCCGGCAAGGTGAAGTCCCTCATCAACGACCGCGGCGAATCCGTCAAGGAAGCCAAGCCCGGCACGCCCGTCGAAGTCATCGGCTTCGACGAAATGCCGAACGTCGGCGACAGCCTGGTGGAAATGGACTCGATCCGCGCCGCCCAGAAGCTGGCCGATGAACGCCAGCTCGACCGCCGTAACGATCGCCTCCAGTTGACCCGCAAGAGCCGCATGGAGGATCTCTTCTCCAACGTCATCGATGGCACCGGCAAGGCCGCCCTCAAGATCGTGCTGAAGTGCGACGTCCAGGGCTCGGTCGAAGCGATCAAGAACGCGATCGGCGACATCAAGTCCGACAAGGTCAACACCCAGGTCATCATCGCCGCTGCCGGCCCGATCACCGAAGGCGACATCCAGATGGCCAGCTCTGCGGATGCAGTGGTGCTTGGCTTCAACGTCAAGGTCGAGGCCAACGCCGTGAAGGCGGTCAAGTCCGAGGGCGTCCAGGTGAAGCTCTACTCGATCGTTTACGAACTGATCGATCAGGTCCGCGAGGCCATGCTCGGCCTGCTTGAACCACTTACCCGCGAGAACATCATCGGCCACGCCGAGGTGCGCATGGTATTCAAACTCTCCAAGTCGAAGGGCCGCGCCGCCGGTTCCTACGTCACGGATGGCAAGATTCACCGCAAGTCCCACGCCCGCGTCATTCGCGGTGGCGTGCCGGTCTTCGATGGCAAGATGTCCACTCTCCGCCGCTTCCAGGACGAAGTGGACGAGGTCAAGTCGGGCATGGAGTGCGGTATCCGCCTGGGCGAGTTTAACGAGTACCAGGAAGGCGACATCATCGAGTGCTACACGCTCGAGAAGATCCCGCAGGGGCTCTAAAGAAGTTGAGAGTCCGGGGTGGAGGGTTGAGAGTAAGACCTCAGCCTCTGCTCCGGTTTTCCTTTCTCTCAACTCTCAACCATCGACTCTCAACTTCCCATGAGCCTCCGCATCGACCGGGTCAATGAGCTGCTGAAGCGCGAGATCGGCACCGTGGTCCAGAAGGACTACGAGTGGAACGGCTCGCTGGTGACGGTGGCTGCCGTGGAAACCACGCAGGACATCAAGGAGGCGAAGGTCTGGATCAGCGTGCTCGGCGGCCGCGTGGAGTCGGTTCTGGAAAAGCTCAACCGTGACCACGGCAGCATCCAGAAGAAGATCTCCAAGCGCGTGGTGCTGAAGTCGCTGCCCGTTCTCAGCTTCCGCCACGACGGATCCGCCGAGCGCGGCGTGGAAATCGTGAACCTCTTGGATGAGGTCGCGAAACTGCCGACGGCGAAGGATGACGACGAAACGTCGGATCGTTGACGCGGCCCCTGCTCCGGGGTTGTTGACGGAAGTGACCTGGAAAGATTGGATCATAGGGTGTTATCCCTCCTCTCCCTCATCGGGCTGCCCGTCATCATCGCCCATTGGGTGGGCATCATGGGCCTTCGCCGCGGACGACGCGGCGTAGCTTGGGTTTTGATGGTCGTCGGCATGACGATCAATTCCCTGATGCTCGTGTTGCCATTCCTCTACTCGCTTACCGGATTTCAAAACCTTGGCTGGACGGGGATGGCTTGGGTTTACATCCCTTACGCCATCTCAACCTTGGGTTCCCTCCTGTTTGCCACGGGATTTGCCCTTCACGGGCTTGGATCGGCTCGGGCCACGGAGCGCCAGGGCGACCTCGAGCAACTGGTGGCCGCGATGTCCGAAGAGATCGACCGGCTCAAGGATGAACGTGCCAGACCCTGAAAGCCACGCCGTCCGCGGTTGACTACATCCTCAGCCGCGGCCTTGGATGCCGCATGGCCACCGCATCGTCTTTGTTCGGGATCCTTTCGCTGGTCCTCTTTCTGGGGCTGATGTCCGGCTTCTGGGCGGGAATCGTGGGCCTACATCGAGCCGGCCGTCGCGGAGCGGCCTGGTGGCTGATGATGATCGGGATCGGTCTCTGCACGGTCGGGCCGATCCTCTATGCCGTGGGCACTTGGATCTTCTTTGATGCGATGCGCACTTCGATGGCCGGCAGCGGCACGTTGTCGGGCGGAGGATCCGCCGCCCCCACCGTGATGGTCGTCGGCGGAGCGATGATTCCGTGCGGCTTGATTCTTCTTTCCGTGGGCTTCGCCCTTCATGGATTTGCGGCGGCGCGGATGGCCAATCGGGCCGGGGAACTGGAGCAACTCACCGCCGCGATGTCCGAGGAAATTGACCGCTTGAGAGCAGGAGGACCCGCATCGTGAGTTCCCATAGCTTCGCCTTCCTCGACCTGCCGGATGGTCGCTCGCTTGTCGGTCACGGGCCCTTCGTATCCTCGGCAAGCCCGCCAACCGGTGGTGCCGCCTTCTACCGGAATGACTTCGGCCTGACGGCTCCCGAGCCATGGCTGGTTCCACAACACTGGGAGGTTGTTGGACGCGAGGATGTAGCCGCCCGCATCGGCCCGGTCGGCGAGCCGCTGTCCTGCACGTGGTTGCCTCCCGAGGCCTCCGACTTCGCCTCGGTCTTCCAGGAGATCAGCGCCGCGATCCGTACCGGTGCCTTCGAGAAAACCGTGCCCGTGGTGGTGGAACGCGGCACCCTTCAAGAACCACCGGGCCATCGTCTCCTCGCTGCAGCCACCGGAAGCAGCGAGCCATTGTTGGGCTATGGATTCTCTGACGGCAGCTCGGGCTTCGCCGGGGCCTCACCCGAGCGCCTGCTATCCGTCACCGGCGGCGTCTTGAAAACCATGGCGCTCGCCGGCACCGCCCGCACCGAGGAGCGCGACGTGCTCGCCGTGGATGAAAAGGAGATCCGCGAGCACGAATACGTCGCGCAGTCGCTGGTGTCGAAGCTCGGCGACATCGGCCACGTCCGCCGCGGCCCCCGGGGCATCATGGAACTCGGCTCGATCGTTCATTTCCACACGCCGATCGAAGTCGATCTCGCGGGCGACGAAAGTCCGGCCCAGTTGGTTCGCCGGCTCCATCCGACCCCCGCGCTCGGCCCCCTGCCCCGCACGCCGGAGACCCTCGGCCAGCTCATCGGCTGGCGTCGCCGGCTGGGCACGCCGGAGGACTTCGGGGCTCCTTTCGGAGCGATCCTCGATGGCGAATTCCACGCCATCGTCGCCATCCGCGGCCTCTGGTGGCAAGATTGTGACGTCATCCTGCCCGCCGGCTGCGGCGTGATCGAGGCCAGCCGGCTGGTCAATGAGTGGCGCGAGCTGCGGCTGAAACGTGAGGCGGTGAAAGCGCGCTTCCGCCTCTAGCACTCTCGGGCATTGCACGGCCTCGCTTGTCCTTTCAAGCTCGCCCCGTGAGCACTGCCCTCGAACGCCTCCGCACCTTGGCCCGCGAGCGGGCCGTCGTCGCCACCTCCGCCGCCACCATCGGCTGGGATCAGGAAACCTACCTGCCGGATGAGGGTCACGAGTGGCGCGCCGACCAGATCGCCTGGCTTTCGGAACGCGCCCATGAACTCGGCACCTCCGCCGCCTGGGGTGAAGCTCTCGCCACCGCCGAAGCCGAGTCCGCCGCGCCCGCACTGACCGTCGTCATGCGCCGCGACTTCGACCGCGCCACCAAGCTCCCCGGCGAACTCGTCGCCCGCGAAGCCCAGGCATCGTCGCTGGGAAAGCAAGCATGGGCCGACGCCCGCAAACGCTCGGACTTCGCCTCCTTCGCTCCCCATCTGGAGACCCTGCTCGGAATCGCCCGTGAGAAGGCCGACCGCTGGGGCTATGAGGCCGAGGCCTACGACGCGCTGCTCGATACCTACGAACGCGGCTCCACTTCCGCCGGCATCGCGTCCTTGTTCGGAGCATTGAAGCCACAACTCCGCGAAATCGCCGCCGCGGCCGTCGAACGATCTAACAAGCGCAACGCCACCCTTCCCACTGGCGTCTATCCCATCGCCGCCCAAAAGGAGTTCAACGCCTTGGTCGCAGAGTCGCTCGGCTTCGATTTCAAGGCCGGCCGCATCGACACCACCGCGCATCCGTTTTGCACCACCCTCGGCCCCCGCGACATCCGGCTGACGACGCGCTACGACGAAAGCGATTTCACCTCCTCGCTCTTCGGCGTCATGCATGAGGCCGGTCACGGGCTCTACGAGCAAGGGTTGCCCGTCAGCGAGGTCGGCCTGCCCTCCGGCGATGCCGCTTCGCTCGGCATCCACGAGTCGCAGTCACGGCTGTGGGAAAATCACGTCGGCCGCTCGCGTCCGTTCTGGGAAAAATGGTTGCCGGTCGCGGTCCAACATTTCCCGGCGCTCGCTCACACCTCGCTCGATGACTTCCTCGCTGCCATCCACCGCGCGGAGTTCTCCTTCATCCGCGTCGAAGCGGATGAGGCGACCTACGACCTGCACATCCTCCTGCGCTTCGAGCTGGAGCGTCGTCTCGTCGCCGGCGAGCTTTCCGTGAAAGACGTGCCCGCCGCATGGAACGAAAGCTTCCGCGACCTCTTCGGCATGACCCCGCCAGATGACGCCCACGGCTGCCTCCAGGACATCCACTGGGCGATGGGAGGCCTCGGTTACTTCTCGACCTACACACTCGGCAACCTGAATGCCGCCCAGCTCTTCGCCGCCGCCACTGCCGATCCCGCCATCGCCGCCGGCGTCGCCAAGGCCGAGTACGCCCCCCTGCTCTCCTGGCTGCGCAACAAGGTCCACGCCAAGGGTGCCGTGCTCACCCCAGCAGAAATCGTCACCCAGGCAACCGGCAAGCCCCCCTCCCCCGAAGCGCACCTCGCCCACCTGAAGGCCCGCTACCTCGGCTGAAAAACGCCAAGCCATCCTTACCATGTCGTTCCGCCGCGTCTGGATCGTTCTGCTGGTCACCGGCCTGGTTGTCTTCCTTTGCTCTCGTTTTGTGAAAAACAGTATCACGGAAACCAGCAAGTCCGCTTCTGGAACTACCGGAGCTCACGATGAGAAAGGGAAGCCGCACTCAGCCGAAGAAGTCTCCTCAAGCCACAAGGTCCGCGAGCGGGAACCGGAGAAGCGTCCCGGCATCAGCGACATGCTGGCCTCGTTCAACACGCCCCTGCCGGGATTGATTGAATTTCCCCAGCAGACCCTACAAGAGCGCATCCTCGCTACGAATGCATTACTAAAGAAGACCGGCATCGCCCTACGCTTTGGAGTGGATGAAGAGCAGGACCCCTCACAAAGCTTGCTTGAGCTACAGGTACCGGCCCTCTTGCTGGAGAATGCGACTCCAAGGCTGATCCTGCTCCACGACGTCAACGCTTTGAAGAAGGACTTTTTCTTCAACGAAGAAGAAGGTGAGGTCTTGTTCCGCGAGAACTTCGGCGGATAAACAGGGGCGACTTCCCTCAAGGTGAGATCGACACGAAAAAACGGCGGCCATCGGCCGCCGCTCTCAAGTCTTGCGTCTTGGCTCTTCGAGTCTTTCGTCTCTACTTGATCTCCATCCCGCTGTTCGGCCAGATCCACTTGGAGACCTTGCCGTCCTTGATGAGGGCTTTCGCTTGGATGGTCTTCACTCCGAAAATCGTCTCGGCCTTATAGGCCGCTTGGCCGGTCTGATACTTTGCGCCGTCCACTTCCTCTTCCTCGCCGGCCTTCCAGCCGAGCACCTGCTCGAAGGTGAATTCCTTCACCTGCTTCTCTTTGATGCTATCCTGCATCACCTTCACGATGTCGTCGGCGCTGAGGGTGCCGGAGGCGACGGGTGCCGGTGCGGGCTCCGGAGCTGGTTCAGGCGTTGGGGTGGGTGCGGGTTCGGGAGCCGGATCAGGCACCACGGGAGTGGGCTCCGGCGTAGGTTCCGGCGTGGGAGTCGGCTCCGGATCGTTTTTGACCACCGGTGGTGGCTCGGGAGCGGGCGTCGGCTTCGGAGTTGGATCCGGCTTTGGTGGGGCCGGGGTTTCCTCCGCGTCCTCGGGAGTCTCCTGCACCACGATCGAGACAGTCGTCCTCCCAGTCAAAGTAGAGCGCAAGGACGGCTCTAGGAAGTAGCCAGCCGCTCCAGCAGCCACGACACAAAAGATCGGGAAAACAACGTTCATGTGACTGCGGATACGTAGGATCTCAGGCCGGTCTTTGACGAGAAATTTCACCGGGCGTTTCCCCCGGTCCATTTCCACCTCCCGCGCCGCCCTTTCCGCTTCCCGGCTCGCCACGACGCCCCGTAGCCTCCGCCCATGCCCCGACTTTTCCTGCTGGATGGGATGGCGCTCGTCTATCGCGCGCACTTCGCCTTCATCCAGAATCCCATTCGCAACTCCAAGGGTATCAACACGTCAGCCCTCTACGGCTTCATCAATACGCTGCTGACGATCTTGGAAAAGGAGAAGCCGTCCCACCTCGGCGTCGCATGGGACACCTCCGCCCCGACCCCGCGGCACGTGAAATTTCCGGCCTACAAGGCCCAGCGCGACGAAATGCCGGAAGAGCTGGCCGCCGCGATTCCAAACGTCAAACGGCTCTGCCAAGCCTTCCACCTCCCGCTGCTCGAAATCGACGGCTACGAGGCGGACGACCTGATCGGGACGCTGGCCAAGCGCGCCGAAGCCCAAGGTTTCGAGACCTACATGGTCACCCCCGACAAGGACTTCGCCCAGCTTTTGAGCGACCGCACCTTCATGTGGAAACCCGGCAAGAAGGGTGCCGAGCACGAGGTCATCGGCGTTCCCCAGCTCATGGAAATCTGGGGAGTGCCCGAACCGCACCAGATCATCGACCTGCTCGGGCTGATGGGCGACTCGGTGGACAATATCCCCGGCGTCCCCGGCATCGGGCCGAAGACCGCCCAGAAACTCATCGCCGACTACGGCTCGGTCGAAAACCTCCTCGCCAATCTCGCCTCTCTCAAAGGCAAGCAGAAGGAGAACCTCGAAACCTATGCCGAGCAGGCCCTGCTCTCGAAGGACCTCGCCACCATCATCATCGACGCGCCGATCGAGGTCACTTGGGCCGATCTCGCCCTGACCTCCCGCGACGACGACGCGGTAAAGGCGCTCTTCACCGAGTTCGAGTTCCGCACCCTCACCAAGCGCCTCTTCGGCGACTCCGGGAACGCCGCGAGCGCGGACTCCACTCCGCCCGAAGCCGGTGAGCAGACCACGACCGCCCCGGTCTTCTCCCACCTCAAAACGATCGCCGAGGTCCCGCACACGTATCACCTCGCTGACACCCCGGACAAGCAGGCCGAGCTTTTCGCCCAACTCGCCAAGCAGGAGCGCTTCTGCTTCGACATTGAAACCACCTCGCTTGATCGTTTCGAGGCCAAGCTTCTTGGTGTGGCGTTTTCCTGGAATGCTCATGAAGGGTGGTACCTCCCCTACTCCGATCCCTTGCTTCCGGCTCTGCGCACGGCGCTCTCCTCACCCGTGGAAAAGATCGGCCATAATCTCAAATACGACCTCTCCGTACTTCACCGCTACGGCATCGAGGTGGCCGGACCGATCTTCGACTCGATGCTCGCGCATGGCCTGGCCTTTCCCGACCAGCGCCACAACATGGACTACGTGAGCGAGACCATGCTCGGCTACACGCCGGTCAAGCTCCGCGAAATCGCCAGCGCCATTCCTTCACCCGAAGCGAGCGAAGATCTCTTCGCCTTCGCGGAAACCAAGAAGGCTTCCAAGAACCTCGATATCGCCGCCATCCCGCTGGCCACACTGGCCGAATACGCCGCCGAGGACGCCGACGTCACCTGGCAGATCGCGGAGAAACTGCGGCCTCTGTTAGATGGCCAGCAGCACGTGTTCCGCGACATTGAATGCCCGCTCTCACCGGTGCTGGTCCGGATGGAGATGGAAGGTATCGCCGTCGACCGCAACGCCCTCAGCGAGATCGGTGTGCAACTCCAGCAGCGGATCGACGAGCTTTCGCTTTCGATTGCGACCCTCGCCGGACGCCCGTTCAACCTCAACTCCCCCAAGCAGCTCGGCGAGATCCTCTTCAACGAGCTCGGCCTCGCCGACAAGGCGAAGAAGACCAAGACCGGCCAGTTCAAGACCGATGAGTCCACGCTCGCCTCACTCGCCGGCAAGCACCCGATCATCGACGAGATCCTCGAATACCGCGAAGCCACCAAGCTCAAGGGCACCTACCTGGACGCGCTTCCCGGCCACATCGTCCCGAAGACCGGGCGCATCCACACCCAGTTTCACCAGCTCGTCGCCGCAACCGGCCGGCTCGCCTCCACCGATCCGAACCTGCAGAACATCCCGATCCGCTCGGCGCTCGGCCGTCAGATCCGCAAGGCCTTCGTGCCCCGCGAAGGCTGCACCCTGCTTTCGTGCGACTACTCTCAGATCGAGCTCCGCGTCATGGCCGGGCTGGCGAACGATGTCTCGATGATCGAGGCCTTCCGCGAGAACCGCGACATCCACACCGCCACCGCGGCCAAGGTCTGGGGCATCTCTGAAACCGAGGTCACCCGCGAGCAACGCAGCGGCGCGAAGATGGTGAACTTCGGCATCATCTACGGCATCTCCGCCTTCGGCCTCAGCCAGCGCCTCGGCATTCCGCGCGGCGAAGCGGGCGAGATCATCGACAACTACTTCAAGCAGTACCCGGCGATCAAAGAGTTCATGGATCGCACCATCACCGAGGCGCGCGACTGCGGCTACGTCGAGACCCTCAGCGGCCGCCGCCGCTACTTCCCGGATCTGACTTCGGCGAACCAAACCATTCGCGGCAATGCCGAGCGCGCGGCCATCAATACCCCGATCCAAGGCACCGCCGCGGACATGATCAAGCTGGCGATGATCCGCATCGATGCCCTGCTCCGGGAAACGCCCCACCAGACGAAGATGCTGCTCCAGGTCCACGACGAACTCGTCTTCGACCTCGCGCTCGGGGAGCAGGAAGAACTCGTCCCGAAGATCCTCCACGCCATGGAAACAGCGCTCCCGCTTCCCGGCGAGGTGCCAATCTTGGTGGAGCACGGCACCGGCCCGAACTGGTTAGCGGCGCATTGATGCCCATTGAGGCCAGCGGGGCTTGCTCCGCCGATCTTGACTGCGCGTTTGGCAATCTTCCGCGGGGAGGATGGGCTCGTTGCACCCCTGCCGGTTATGTGATTATAAAAAATTCGTTATCATGGTCTATTGATTATAGGGAAATTCGGACGATAGGTGCCAAAGCCATGAACGCGCCTTGTCTTTTTCGCCGTCGCGCGATTTCGGAGGTTGTCGAGAAGGAAGACTTCTCCAATCCCCCTCCCCGAGCTGCCGGAGGGGGTGGGAAAACCGCTCGTCGCGGGTTTCCGGCCAACCCTCCGGCACTCCGAGAGCTTTCCTTTGTGTGTGATAGAATAGTTGGGTGAAAACTTCCGGTCCGCCGCTGGTGTGAAGCCAAAGAGGAGGCTTCCGAATGGCTGGCGCGGCGGTCCGGCGGGACAGAAAACGCGGCGGCATCGGCTGGGGGGCCGATGCCGCCGCGAACCGTTTCGCTCAGATCGCTCCGTAGCCACCACCGCCCGGCGTCTCGATGACGACGCGCTCGCCGGCCTCGGCCTGGTAGGTCACCGCCCCCGGCAAAGTTTCGCGGCGACCACCGGGATGCACACGGACCTGCTTCCCCGGTGAACCGCCGCTTCCGCCGTGAAGTCCGCGCGGCCCAGCCAAGCGACGCTCGGTGAGAAAGGAGACAACCAGCGGCTTGAGGAATTCCACCTCGCGGGTCACGCCATCCCCGCCGTGGTGCTTTCCGGCACCGCCTGAGCTACGGCGAATCTCGTACTTCCAAAGCCGCACGGGAAAGCGGTGTTCCATCACCTCCGGATCGGTGATCGCGGTGTTCGTCATGTGAACGTGGCGACCGGAACTGCCGTGGTGATGCGGCCCCGCGCCGGAGCCGCCCGCCAGGGTTTCGTAGTAGCCGAAGCGTTCATCGCCGAAGAGGAAGTTGTTCATCGTTCCGGGGCCGTTTGCAGCCAGATCCAGCGCCTCTAACAAAAGGTCGGTGAGCCGTTGGCTGGTCTCGACATTGCCGCCGACCACGGCGGGTGCCCGCGCCGGATCATCGCCGAACTCCGGAGACAAGATGCCCGGCGGGATCACCGTCTCGACCGCTTCGAGCAGGCCCTCGTTGAGCGGCACGTCTTCACCCAGCCACAGCCGCAACGCGAACAGCACCGCGCTGCGGACGATGGCAGGCGTGGCATTCAGATTGCGCGGATGCACGCCTCCGGTGCCGGTGAAGTCGAGGACCAGCTTACCAACTTCTACGATCATGCGGAGTTGTAGCGGAGTGCCATCGTCAAAAGAAGAGGACACCGTTCGGTCGAGCGTGAGCCCTTGCAAGCGCGCTGCCATCAGGACGGCGGATCGATCAATGATGCCCCGCAGCTCATCGCGCACGATGTCTCCCCCGTTTGCCGAGGCGAGTTCCTCCAACGCGCCCACCCCGTGGTGGATCGAGGCGAGCTGCGCTTCGAGGTCGGCGAGATTGTCGGAGATGCGACGCGATGGCCACGGAGCGTCGCGCAGCAGCGTCTCGATCTCCGGGAATCGAGGCACTCCGCCTTGGACCAACAGCCGAGGCGCAATCACGACGCCTTCCTCGGCGAGGAAGCGTGCATCCGCCGGCATTGAGCCCGGGGCCTTGCCGCCGATCTCCGCGTGATGGGCGCGGTTCGCGACAAAGCCGATCCGCTTTCCGTCCCGGTCGAAGACCGGAGCGATGAGCGTGACATCCGGCAAATGCGAACCACCGAAGCCGGGATGATTCGTGATGACCACATCGCCGGGCCCCGGATCGAGCACGCGCAGAACCTCGCGGACACATACGCCAAGCGCCCCGAGATGAACCGGCACGTGCGGTGCACTGGCAACGAGATGGCCGGCGGCATCCAGCAGCGCACAGGAGTAGTCGAGCCGCTCCTTGACGTTGGTGGAAAGTGCCGTGCGCCGGAGCATCTCCCCCATCGCGGTGACGATTCCTTCGAAGCGGCTGCGGAAGAGACCGGCGGAAACCGCGGAGGGAAGATGGTGGATGGAAGATGGGAGATCGTCGGCCGCCGATTTTTCTAACAGCAACGTCCCCCGTGTGCCACGCCGCATCGTCCAGCCTACGGGGATGAAGCAAGTGGAGAAGCGATCCTGAAGCAGGATCGGCCCCGGAGCCCTCTCTTCGGAAAAGCTCTCCGAAATGGCCTCATCGCCTTTTTCCTCGGCGACCACGCGCAGAGCAACAAGCTCCACCGGGCGACCCAAAGGCGGCGGATAGCCGTAGAGCTTCTGATACTCGGCGGCAAAGGCCTCGATAAGTTCTGCGGTCGAAACATCGGCGGAGGACGATTCGACGGTGAGAGAGCTATCTTGCCCCGTGAGCCGGAGGTCGGCGATCCATCGATACGCCGCCTCGGGAATCGTGACCCTGGCGGCCAGCGCCTCCCATTCGGACGCGAGAGACGCCCTGCCTTCCAACGGCTTCAAAACCTGCTTCACCCGCTGCTCCTGCCGGCGGGCCCGCTCAAGACCCCAGGCGCTGAGCAACCCGGCGTCCGCTGGAATGAGCACACGGGAAACACCGAGGCGATCCGCGACCGCGCAGGCGTGCTGCGGCCCGGCTCCGCCGAACGCGAGCAAAGCAAAGTCCCGGGGATCGCAACCTTCGCGCACGCTGACACCGCGGATCGCTTCGGCCATGGTTTCCACGGCGATGTCGCGCAGGCCGGAAAGCAGGTGATCGGCCGTCGTTTCCTCACCCGCATCGCGGAGGTCGGCGAGGAGCTGTTGGAGACGCACCTCGGCCGCCGCGCGGTCCAGCGGAATGCCAGCCTTGGCCGGGTCCATCAGATCTAACAGCAGGTTCACATCCGTCAGCGTCAGTGGCCCGCCACGGCCGTAGCACGCTGGCCCGGGATTGGCACCGGCGCTTTCGGGTCCGACCTCGAGGCGACCGTTCCGCCACTGGCAGATCGAGCCGCCGCCGGCAGCCACGGTCTCGATCTTCAAGGCCGGTGCGAACACCCGCGCGGAACCGATCTCCTGCTCCTGCCGCCACGTGAAGGGCCCGTCAATGCGCGCGACATCCGTGCTGGTGCCGCCCATGTCGAAGGTGAGGACTTTCGGAAAGCCGGCCCTCCGTGCGAGTTCGGCAGCACCGACGAGACCGCCCGCCGGACCCGACAGCAGCGAATCCTTCGGTCGGAAATCGCCAGCGGGCACCAAGCCGCCGGCACTCGTCATCAGCCACGGCTCCGCTCCCAGCGGTCCCGCCACGCGGCGGACAAACCGCTCCATCACCGGCGCGAGGTAAGCATCCATCACCGCGGTTTCCGCCCGGGGCAACAGGCGGATCATCGGCGCGACCTCTGAGGACAGACAGACGTGGGAGAATCCTTCCTCACGCAGCATTTCCCCGACCCGGCGCTCATGGTCGGGATTCGCCCACGCATGAATCAGCGCGACGGCAGCAGTCTCAAGCCCCTGTGCCCGCAAGGATCTCACCTGCTCACGAAGCTCCTCCGGATCCAGCGGCTCGATCTCCGCGCCCGAGGCATCCAGCCGTCCCCCACACTCGCAGACCGCACTGGCAAGCGGCTGGCGTCTCGGTTGGTCCAGCGAGAAGAGCAACTCGCGCCGCTGGTCACGGATCTCTAACAAATCACCGAAGCCGCGGGTAACAACGAACAGCACCGGCGCGCCCTTCCGCTCTAACAAGGCATTCGTCCCACGGGTAGTCGCCACACGGAAATCCACCGGCGGTAACGGTTTCCTCGCCGGCGTGCCGGTGAGAAGCCTCGCCGCAGCGACCGGGGCCTCGTCGCCACAAGAGAGTTCAAGGATGCCACCAGCTACGAGATCCGTGGTAGTTCCTCCGAGCTTCAGGCAACGCGCGCCATCGCGGCTGTCGAGCACGATGACATCTCTTCCCGCCCACCCGGCAAGCGTGCCATCGCTCAGGGATAGTTCCGAATCGGTGATCCACCAGCCATCTTCTTGAGACACGAGCCGGCAACGAAGGGTTCCGTCGGAAAGGATCTTCGCCCGCCGTTCGGCCCCATCCGGACCGAGCGCCCAGGCATCGGTGAAGGTCCCGCCGGTATCCACTCGGATGCGCCACTGCATGCGCCCAGTGGAAAGCGTGATGGCCGATCAGGAAAGACCCGAGTGCTCAAACCCCGAACGGAAACTGCCGCCGGATCGCTTGCGCGAGACCGTCCGTCTCGCCTTTCGCCACGAGCGCCGCCGCCAGCCCCGCCGCTTGGCCGGTGGCGAAGCAAGTGCCCATCACCCGCACCGAGGCCTGCGCCCCGTGGTCGCACGAAATGCAGCGACCTGCGACGAACACCCCATCCAGCGCTTCCGGCATCAGGCACCCAAGCGGAATGCCGGCCGCCTGGTCATTCTCCGGATACCGCAACTTCGGCCCCCGGTTCGTCTCGCGGAACTCCAGCGGCCAGGTCGCCAGCGCAATGTCATCCTCGTGCCGCACGCCGCCGAGCACCTCCACCTCGGTCAGCACGTGCCGCCCTTTCCAGCGACGGCTCTCTCGAACCCCC
Organism: Luteolibacter arcticus; assembly: GCF_025950235.1. NCBI lineage: Bacteria > Pseudomonadati > Verrucomicrobiota > Verrucomicrobiia > Verrucomicrobiales > Verrucomicrobiaceae > Neoluteolibacter > Neoluteolibacter arcticus. The sequence continues at coordinate 500,982 of NZ_JAPDDT010000004.1, forward strand.
GCACGGACCGGCCACTGGGAAATACAGGCGCCTCCCCAGCCCGCCGCTTCCTTCCGCAGAAAATCCACCGCCGCCGCCGCCACACTCCGGCCGGTAACTTCCAACCGCGACAGGCAGGCAACATCCAAAGGATTATAGTCACCCTCCTCGGCACCACTCAGGTCGATGGTCCCGAAAATCTCCCCCGCCCGGCCGCTGGCCCTGAAATGCAGCCCGAGAGTCTCCTTCGAGAGCAACCCGCGCCGCACGCCATCGACGATCCGCCCTGCCAGCGCCAGCCCTTCCTCTCCGCCGGCCGCGCCCTGCACGCCGAAAACGTAGGCCGGTCGCTGCAGGCGGGACGACTCGGTCATTTCCGACCCCGCACCCAGCAAATCCGCCAGCACCGCATCGCCCGATGCATCGATCAGAGCCTTCGCCCACAACTCACGGCGTTGCCCGCGGCACATCGCATCCACGACCCAAGAATCACCCTCGTGTGCCGCATCAAGCGCCTCGGTATGGAAAAGCACCTCCACACCGCTTTCGCGCAGCAGTTCATCGGCGATCCTCACAAACTCGACCGGGTGCTGCCGCAGCACCCACACACGGCCCATTTTCACCGGGCCGCTCTCGCCGGTCGCCCGTAGCATCCGCTCCGCCATCTCTGAGGGAAATCCAGCGTTCGCGATCACCGGCGCGCCGTCTCCTAACAGATAGAGCCCGCAAAACGTGTGAACCAGCGACGCCGTCCCCATCCCGCCGGCGAAGCCATATCGTTCCACCAAAATCACCCGCGCTCCCGCACGCGCCGCCGTGACAGCCGCCGCCAATCCGGCGCTGCCTGCCCCAAGCACCAGCACATCGGCAGTCATGCCCGCTTCCTCCCGATCAATTCCGCCAGCGCCGCGGGGGTGCCGAGGCTCTCCCGACCCGCATCTTCGGGGCCGATGACCGCGCCGAAGCGCTCCTCCGCCACCACGATGAGCTGCATCACCGCCATCGAGTCCATGCCCGCAGTAAACAGGTCTCCATTCGCCGGAAAGTCCGGCGCCAGATCGACTAGTCCCTCATCGCGCAGCATTGCCATCACCTCGTCCGCCGTCGGCGTTTGATTCATCCCGCCGCCACGGGAACAAAGGCAGACAATCGCTGCAAGTTTCCTTCCCGTCCGCGTCCTCCTTCTGGATGGCTCTCCGTGCATCCTGCATCCCACTTTCATGCAAGGAGCCGCATTCCTCGCCCGAAATTCGTCGTAACTCATTGAAAATCGAACGGCACTCGACGTGCCAAACTAAGGTATGAGCCGTTAGGCCCATCAACCATATACGACCATCATGAAAATGCCCCTTATTCCCACGCTGATTGCTGCTGCTGCCTACACCTTCGCCTTCACTTCGTGTGATTCGCGCCAAGAAGAGGTTCGTGAAGACAGCCTCGAAAACAAGGCCGACAACTTGGAACAGAAGGCTGACGCGGTCCGCAAGGACGGTGAAGCCGCTGCCGACGCCACCGAAAACGCCGCTGACCGCGTGCGCAATCAGGCCAAGGACGCGATCGATACCGAAAAGGAAACGGCCGAAGCCCGCGCTGACGCAGCCGAAGAAAACGCCGATACCATTCGCAAGGCCGCCGAACAGAAGGCCGATGCTCTGGAAGAAGAAGCCGACGCCAACCGCGAGGCCAAGTGAGGCCTCTCCTGCACTCCATCTAGTCCTGCTAGCTCCGGCTGGCAGGACTTCCCACCCCCTATCAGTCATGAAAACTCAACATCACCAGACCTCGTCTTCGACTGCCGAAACCGTAGTGCTCACGTCCATTTATACGGCGTTGGTGCTCGGCTACGTCGTCCTGGCTTTCCTTTTCCAGTAAGGCCCACGCGATCGCGTGAAGGCAGTTCGTTGACCTTGAGGACCATAAAGGTAGGATCGGCCCGGCCCTCCCCGGCCATCCCCCCTTAAATGAAAATCCTGGTCCACGATTACGCCGGCCACGCCTTTCCGACGTCTCTGAGCCGAGCGCTCGCGGCGCGAGGGCACCAAGTGGTTCACGCCTTTGCCGGCTCACTGCAGACGCCGCGCGGCGATTTGCAGCGGCATCCCGCGGATGCTCCGACGCTGGAATTCCGCGAGATCCCGATGGATCCGGATTACCCGCGGTTCAAATATTCGTTCCGGCGTCGCCGCGACATGGAGATCCGCTACGGCAAGGCCGCCGCGGAATTCGTGCGCGAATGGAAGCCCGACGCCGTCCTCTCCGGCAACACCCCGACCGAGACCCAGGAGCCCATCACCCGCGCCACCGTCGAAGTGGGCGGTCGCTTCTATTACTGGGTCCAGGATTTCTATAGCCTGGCAGTCGACAAGCTCCTGCGGAAGAAGATCCCGGTCGCCGGTGGCTTCATTGGCGCTTGGTATCGTCTGCTTGATTCGCGGCAGTTCAAGCGCAGCAGCGGCATCGTCGCAATCACCGCCGACTTCACTCCCATCCTTGCGGGTGAATTCGGCGTCGATCCCGACCGCGTCTCGGTGGTTCCCAACTGGGCGGTCATCGAGGAGATCCCCGTCCATCCCAAGGACAACGCGTGGTCGCGCCGACATGATCTCCACGACAAGTTCGTCTACCTCTACTCCGGCACCATCGGCATGAAGCACAATCCAGCGATGTTGCTGGAGCTTGCGAAGAAATTCAAAGACGACGACTCGGTGCGCATCGTGATCGTCTCGGAAGGCATCGGTGCCGACTGGCTTCGACGCGAGTCCGCCGCCGCAGGCCTGACGAACCTACTACTCCTACCGTACCAGCCATTCGCCGAGCTGCCGCAAGTGCTGGCCAGCGGCGACGTGCTGGTGGGCATCCTGGAGGAAGAAGCCGGCGTCTTTTCCGTCCCGTCGAAGACCCTCAGCTATCTGTGCGCTGCCCGTCCGCTACTCTTGGCAGTCTCGAAGCAGAACCTGGCGGCCCGCATCACCCGCGAGCACGGTGCCGGTATCACCGTCGAGCCAAAGGACATGGAAGGCTTCCTCGCTGCCGCGAGCTTCCTCCATGCCTCGCCCGAAGAGTGCAAGGAGTTCGGACGCAAGGCCCGCGCCTACGCCGAGGCGACCTTCCCGATCGAGAAGACCGCCACGACCTTCGAGAAGATTCTAACGGCCAAGCCGTGAGCCTTGCGGTAAACGTTGCCCGCCCGCCCATGCGCTGCCTCTGGATCACCCGGCAAGACCCCCGCCCCGCTGACAGCGGCGAGCTGATCTACACCCTCGGCCTGCTGACGTCGCTGGCCGCCCGGCCCGGCCTGGAGATCACCGTGCTCGCGCATCATGGAAAAAAAGATGGCATCGGTGGCCCCGCAGTCATTTGGGAACTCCATGGCACCATCCCGAGCGGACGGCTTCGCAGCCTCGGCTCCACTTTGCCCGGTGATGCCTTCCGCCTCGGCAATCCCGTCCAGCGTGCCGAGCTGACACGCCTGTTAGAAAAACAGTGGGACTGGATCATCATCGACCAAGCCGCCTGTGCCTGGGCGCTCGACCAAGTCGGCAATGACCGCCGGGTGGCCTACCTTGCGCACAATCATGAGACCTCGGTCCGGCGTCAGGTCGCGTCCGATGGCAGCGGCTCCTTCCCCATGAGGATGGCCCTCAAATGGGACTCCGCCAAATACGGCCGCATGGAAAGCGCTCTCTGCCGGCGCGCCATCCTCATTTCCGCAATCACCCCTCGCGATGCCGGGGCCTTCCGCAGCGAAAACCCCGGCAAGCCGGTCTGCATCCTGCCACCGGGCTACACTGGCGAAATTCCCGATGGCCCGCCGCGCCCGATCACGGCCGAAACCCCACGCACCGTGGTGCTCGCAGGTGCCTTCGAGTGGCTCGCCAAGCGCCGCAACCTCGAATCCTTCCTCCGCGCCGCGACGGGTCCGTTCCAGCAAGCCAAGATCGGCTTCCAGGTCGTCGGGAAGGCCGACCCCGAGTGGTTTGCAGCGCTCGCCCGCGAGCACCCGTGGGCAACCTTCACGGCCAATGTGCCATCGGTCACCCCCTACCTCGACCAAGCCCGCATCGGCTTGATCCCCGAGGCGCTCGGCGGCGGCTTCAAGCTCAAGGCGCTCGACTACATCTTCCGCGGTCTGCCGCTCGCCTCGGTCGAGGCGGCGCTCAGCGGCGTGCCGGTCGACCCCGCCACCGAGGCCATCGCCGCGCCCGATCCCGAGTCGCTCGCCCGGGCGGTAGCGGAGAAGATCGACGATCTCGCCTTCCTCAATTACGCCGCCAGCCGCGCCCTCGCAGCCTGCCGCCACGCCTTCCGTTGGGAAGACCGCGGCGATCTGTTAGGCCGGGCCTTGGAAAACCCCGACGCCTTCCGCGCATGACGGCGACGACCCACGACGCCATCGAAGTGCCATCCACCGCCGCCGCGCCGTGGGTGGAGCGGCTGTTGTGGGTGTTCATGGCTTCCTTCGCCTTTGACTACCGCGCTTCCCAAGCGCGCGAGGCCAGCGGCGGCGCAGGCATCGATCAACTCGTCTTCCTCGCCCTCGCGGTCTTCTCCACGGCCGGCATCCTCTTGTTAGGCTGGCGACATTTGCTGGTCCGCCCCGGTGCCTGGCTGATCCTCGGCTGGGGTGGTTTCCTCGCCTTCATGGCGGCGAATGCGATCCTGCAAGGCGTCGCACCCGGACGCTCCCTGCGAATCATCCTGCCGCTTGTCCTTTGCCTGGCGGGCATCATGAACGCCCACATCGCCGGCTGCGTGGGCGTGAAACCATCGCACATCATCGCGCCGGTCTTCGCCGCAGCCTGCACGAATGTGCTGTGGCGGATCTTCCACGGCTTCGTCTTCAAGGGCGTCACCATGGAGACCGCCCGCGTGGAGGTGCAGAGTTCGGCCAACAACTGGCTCGCCGCATGGATCGGCTGCGCGCTGCTGCTCCGCTCGCGTTTCCACTGGCTGTTGCCGCTGGCAGTGGGCGTGCTGTTCTTCGGCATCTTCATTACGGTCACGCGCTCGCTGCTGTTCCCGGTGATGGCGTCGGCCTGCGCGAGTTCACTGTGCTTCCTGCTCGGTGTCCGCTGGGGCATTTATCAGCCCATCGATGCCTTGAAGCGGTTGTGGCCGGGCTTTGCCATCGGCGGGCTGGCGATCGGTGCCATCGGCATCGCGGCGCTGGTGGAGCCGCACCAGATCGAGCGCTGGAACGAGCGGCTCTTCCACCACGCGGAGGACCGCAATACCACCGCCGACATCTCATTCCTGACCCGGGTCGCCGAGGCGGACGCCATTTTCGAAATCCTCAACCGCGAGCCGGTCCACTACCTGCACGGCAAGGGCATTGGAGCCTCCTACTACTGGCATCCATCCTACATTCCGGAGATCCGCCTCGTCTTCCCGCCCGATGTCGAGCTGGGCGAGGACGTGTGGTTCGCCGGACACTCGACGTGGACGTATTCGCTCTTTTCCGGCGGCCTGATCGGGCTGCTGGCCCACGTCGCGCTGATCGCCGGAACGATGGTCGCCTCGCTCGCCGCGGCCCGCGCCAATGCCTCCGATCCGGGCCCGGACCAGTGGCTGGCATTTCTCCCCTTCATCGCGGCATGCTGCCTGCTCAGCGAGACGCTCACCTCAAATCCCTTCGACGAACGCCTCGCCGCGATGATTTTCGGCGTGATGGCCGGGCTATCGCAGGCTTTTCTGGTGCGGGCCTCCTGGATTCACGCCGGGCAGCCCCCCACCCTCCGATGACTTCCGATCCGCCGCCGAAGACCGTCGCCCTGGTCGATCCGCTCTGGATCGGCCACCATCCGATGTACTTTTCGCAATTCACCGCGACCTTCCTTCGGCTGGGCACCTTCGTCATCGGCCTCTGCCCGGAACCCGGCGAGGCCTTCTCCGCCGCACGCACCGCCTCGATCAGTGCGGTGGCGGACTTCGACCGCCGCGTCTCCACCCACAAGCTGCAGGGCGGGAAAAAAAGCTGGTTTGGTGGCCGCTTCGAGGGTGACCCGATGCGCACCTACCAACGCTGGAAACGCTGCGCCGACACGTTGTTCGAAGCCGAGCAGGCGACCGGCCGCAAGGCGGACCTCGTATTCTTCCCCTACCTCGACAGCTACCTGCGCTTCCTGCCCTTTCCGACGGTGCCGCACCTGACGATTGACCGCCCTTGGAGCGGTCTCTACCTGCGCAATCACCACCATGGCGAAAGCGCCTCGCCGGTGAAGTCGCTGCGCCTGCTCGCAAAGGGCGACGCCATCATCCGCAGCTCGCTGTGCCGTGGCATCGGCGTGCTCGACGAGCGTTTCATCGACCCGATGGAGCGCTACACCGGCCAGGACGTGCATGCCTTCCCCGACGTCACCGATGCCTCGCTGCCAAGCCGCCCCTACGCACTCTCCGAAGAAATCCGCCACAAGGCCGCCGGGCGCAAGATCATCGGCCTGCTCGGCATGGAGCGCCGCAAGGGCCTTCTCAATCTCCTGCGCGTCGCCGAAAAGGCCCGCGAACTACGACTCCCGTGGTACTTTGCCTGTGCCGGCCACTACGAGCGGCCGGAGTATTCCGACGAGGAACACGCGCTGGTCGAGCGAACCGCCCGCGGCGTCGCCAGCGGTGAAATCGACAATCTCCACTTCACCCTGCCCGGCGGCCGCATTCCTGCGGAAGAGGATTTCAATGACGTCTTCCGCACCTTCGACGTCGCGTGGGCGGCCTACGAGGGTTTTCAGGGTAGCAGCGGAACGCTCGGCAAGGCCGCGGCTTTCGACATTCCCTGCCTGGCATCCGAGGGTGAGTGCATCGGCCACCGCGTGGAAGGCTATCGTACCGGCCTGACCATCCCCGAAGGCAACAGCGAGCGGGCACTGGAAGCGCTCCGCCGCATCCTCGACGGGCGCGATTGGGACGACCGCCCCTTGCAGAGCGACTTCGCCCGTTTCCGCGCCGATCATGGCGTGCTTCGGCTTGAGTCGCTACTGGGTGGAATCCTCAATCGCCTTTGAGGCGACCGGCGAGAATCCGCAAACGTCGCAAGTGCTCCTCCGCTTCCGCATCGTCCGCGTGATTGGGGATGACTCCGGCCAAATCGAGCGAAAGTGCCTTGTGAATGCTCTCCGCCATTCTCTCGGGCTCCGCATTCAGGATGGCCGGTGGAAAATGAGACCACCGGCTGAAGCTGGCGAAAAGGTCACCGCAGAACAGCAGCTTGCGTGACGCACAGTAGTAGCCGGTGTGCCCCTCGGTGTGCCCCGGCAAATGCACGGCCCGCAAGCCACCCCATAGCTCGAGCTCATCCCCGTCATCGATCCAGCGGTCCGGAACAAACGGCCGGAATCCCAGCAACGGGCGGCCAATCCCCTCCAAAGCACCCGCAATCCGCGACCAGCCGAGGGATCTCGTCCGGCCAAGATAACGGCCACCGTCCAATCGCGGAGCCGCAATCCACGCCCCGGTTTCCTTCGCCAAGCGAGCGACATTCAGGCTGTGATCGAGGTGCCCGTGGGTGAGCAGGATGCCGCGGACCGGTTCGTTTTCCCAGCCGCGTTCAGCCAAGGCCCGGCGCAGGCTACGACTCGCTCCCAAGAACCCAGCATCGAGCAGCACTAAACCAGACTCGTCCTTCAGCACGTGAAAGTTCACGAGCGGCGTCCGGACGCGCAGAAGATCGGCAAACACGCTGTCGATTGAATCTCACCGCTTCATGGCGTAAAGGAGCGATGCCCGAAACAAACCCGATACGCCCGCCGCCGGGGATCCGGGTTGAAGCGAATGTCGCTCATTCCCTGAAAAACCATGAATGCCTTTCAATCCGTCATCTGCACCGGACTGCTCCTGTCCGCCCCCGCCCTCGCCGCGCCCCCTACCGGCGGGATCACGCGGCATGTCTGGACGGGCGCCGGCGGCTCGGAAGTCGCGAACCTGACCTCGTTGGCGACCTTTCCGAACACCCCCAACCAGACGAGCGTGCTCACCACGTTCGATGCGCCGCGCGACGCTGCGGACAACTACGGCTCCCGGGTTTTCGGCTGGGTTCATGCGCCAGTCACGGGGAACTACCGTTTTTACATCCACTCCGACGACAGCAGCCAGCTCTGGCTCAGCACGAACGAATCGCCGGATCAGAAGCGCAGGATTGCCGGCGTTTCGGGCTGGGTGCCGGCGGGACAGTGGACCAACTCACCGGACCAGACCTCGGTGGAGATCCCGCTGGAAGCCGGCCGCTACTATTACATCGAGGCCCTGCACAAGGAGGGGGGCGGCGGCGACCACCTTGGCGTGGGCTGGACCTATCCGGGACAAGCATCCATCGCCTACCTGCCCGGCAACCGCCTCAGCACCTGGCAAAACGTCGCGCCCATCGCGAACAACGACTCCGATTTCGTGCGCCCCGGATCATCCGTGATCCTCCGTGTGCTCGCCAATGATCTCGATCCCAACGGCCGGGACACCCTCAACCTCTCGTCGCTCGCCATCGTTTCCCCTCCCACCCACGGCACCGCGACCGTCCGTTCCGATGGCAAGCTCGGCTACACCCACACTGGCAGCGGCACCGGCACGGATTCGCTGACCTATGAGATCCGCGATACCACCGGGCTCGTTTCGACCGCGACCGTGTCCCTGCAGATCACCGATGCCATGCGATTGCCGCTCGCCGCATCGAAGATGCCGGCCAATCCCCCTCTCCAGCAGATCGCCGCCGTCAACGCCTTCCCCTCCATCGGTTTCTCCGAGCCGCTGGCCATGGCAACGCCCCCGGGTGAGACGAACCGCTTGTTCGTCGTGGAAAAGGGCGGGGACATCGAGGTGATCGCAAACCTCGCTGCACCGGCGCTGGGCGCGCAGCCATTCCTCAACCTCGACTCCATCGTCAACGCGCGGGAAGCAGTGCCACCCGATATCCCGGACGAAACGTTCGAGAATGGCGGCGAAGCGGGACTGCTGGGTCTGGCCTTCCATCCCAACTACGCGGCGAACGGCCGCTTCTTCATCTTCTACTCGGTCTATCTGGGCACGGCCCCGAACCGTGTCCGTTACCAGCGCCTGTCGGAGTTCGCGCGCTCGACCGGCAATGCCAACCTTGCTGACCCGGCATCGGAGAAGATCCTGCTCCAGCAGGAGGACGCGCACGACAACCACAACGGCGGTGACGTCCATTTCGGCAACGACGGCTACCTTTACGTCAGCTTCGGCGACGAAGGCAGCCAGAACGACGCGGAAGACAACTCGCAGCGCATCGACAAGGACTTCTTCTCCTCGATCATGCGCATCGACGTCGATTTCGATCCGTTGAACTACAACTTGGACCCGAGCCTGCGTCCTAACAGCCACACGGCGGTGATGATCGATTCCTTAACCGGCAACCCGCACTACAAGGTGCCAGCCGACAACCCGTGGGTGAACGCGACCACTTTCAACGGGCTAGCCGTGACACCGGCCAACGTTCGCACCGAGTTCTGGGCCGTGGGCCTGCGCAATCCATGGCGCTTCTCCTTCGATCGGCCCACCGGTGACCTGTGGTGTGGCGATGTCGGCGGCGGAAGCTGGGAGGAAATCAGCAAGATCGCCAGAGGCGGCAACTATGAATGGGCCTTCCGTGAAGGTTTCGACACCGGCCCCAAATGGAACTCGCGGCCGAGCGGCTGGACTGGCGCGCAGGCACCGCTCTACGCCTATGGCCACGGCTCGGGAACTTTCCAAGGGAACTCGGTCACCGGCGGTGTGGTCTATCGCGGCACGGCCTTGCCTTCTCTAACAGGCCGCTACATTTTTGCCGATTTCTCGTCGGGGCACATCTGGGCGATGAACACGACCACCGCGGCCGTGGAGCGGATTGCTGGAGAGGGTGGCATCGCAGGCTTCGGTCTCGATCCCTCGAACGGCGACGTCCTGATCGCCGACCTCAACGGCCAGATCCGGCGACTCGTCAGCCAAGCGGTCGACACCGGCTTCCCGGCCACGCTCGACGATACCGGCTTGTTTGCCGATGTGGCGACGCTCGTTCCATCCGCAGGCATGGTCGCCTACGACGTGAATCTCCCGTTCTGGTCGGACCATGCGAAGAAGCGCCGCTGGTTTGGCATTCCCAGCCCATCGGCCACCCTCGGCTTCCACGAAGAAGGAGCATGGGACACGCCCGCCGGGACGGTGTGGGTGAAGCATTTCGACATGGAGATGCAACGGGGTACTCCAGCCTCGGCAAAGCGGCTCGAAACGCGGATCTTCGTCCGCAATACGACCGGAGCCTACGGAGTCTCCTACCGCTGGAACGCTGCCGGCACCCAGGCCACGCTGGTCAACGAAGCCGGTGAGGAATTCGACCTCACCATCGATGTGAGCGGCACCCCGACCGTCCAGCGCTGGCGAATCCCATCCCGCGCCGAGTGCATGACCTGCCACTCCTCCCAAGCGGGTCTGTCGCTCTCGTTCCGGACGCGGCAGTTGAACGCACCGGGACAAGTCGGACTCGAAAACGGCAACTTTGTGCAACTTCTCGCGGATGCCGGCTACCTAAGCGGGCTCGATGCCTCGCCATTGACCTTGGCCAAGCACGTGGCTCCCGACAATGCGGCCTACTCCCTGGAAGCACGCGCGCGGGCGTGGCTCGATGTGAACTGCGCCTATTGCCACATGGACGGCGGCACCGCTCCAGTGAACTTCGACGCCCGCGCCGAGCTGCCGCTCTTTTCCACCGAAACGGTGAACGTCATCCCGAGCAGCGGGGTGTTTCATCCGGACGACCGGCTGCTCGTCCCCGGCCAGGAAGAACGGTCCGTGCTCGTCCATCGCGCGGCCGTCCGCAATGGCTACACCCGCATGCCACCGCTGGCATCGAACGTGGTCGACGCCGCTGGAGTCCAGTTGCTCAAGGACTGGATCGAGTCGGAACTCGCCAGCCGCCAAAGCTTTGCGGCTTGGACCGCAGAGAATCTCGGAGCCCGTCCACCGGCAGACCAGCTTGCCGCCGCCGATCCGGACGACGATGGCCGCGACAACCACACCGAGTTCCTGGAACACACCGATCCGCTCGGTTCCGACGGCAGTCCGGTGCTCGGTGCCTCCTTGAGTGGGGGTGATTTTCACCTGACCATGCCCTCGCTTCCCGGGCGCGGAGTGCTGCTTGAGGCTTCGCCCAATCTCGTGGATTGGAGTGTCTGGGAGATCCCCGGAAACGACGGCGTCGAGCGCGCCATCGGCATGCCTTGGGAGATCGCAGTGCCAGTCTCCGAAGAGCGCCAGTTCTTCCGCGCACAAATCGAGGAGCGGTAAACTTACAGCCGCAAGCGGATCCCCGGCAACTGCAGCGTCACGTGCAATGCAATTTTATGCACTTCAAGCTTGCGCGAGGATCCCGGCACGCCCATCTTTCCCACCGCGAACCCAACCAACATGAAACCAATGACCCGCACTGCCCTCCTCGCTGCCACCGCCCTGCTGATGATCCCGGCCTTTGCCCAGGAGACCAAGCCGAAGGAAGAGTCCGCGCCAAAGAAGGAGGAAGCCAAGCCGGCTGAAACGCCCGCCACCACGCCGACCCTTGATTTCGGCGACCACAGCTCGTCGGCCATCACCACAAAGGCATGGCAGGCCCTGACTGCCGCCAAGCATGCCGAAGTCGATGGCTACGTCGCCAAGTGCATCGAGCTCTACGAAGCCAAGGCGCTCGAAATGCAAAAGGGCCTCAGCGAAGCGGCACCCAAGGAAACCGCGGCTGAACAGTGGGCGCTCAACGACGTCGGCACCTGCTACTTCATCCGCGGCCAGTCGAAGGAAGCCCGTGGCAAGAAGGACGAAGCCATGGCCGACTACAAGGTGCTCGTCGAGAAGCTCCCCTTCGCCCAGTGCTGGGACACCAAGGGCTGGTTCTGGAAGCCGGCCGACGCGGCCAAGGACAAGCTGAAGAGCCTCGAGTTCGACTCCTTGAAGTGAACGAAGCAAGCCGCTTCCCCGAACGCAGCGGCAGCCGGGGAAGCTCGTCCGATTTACCTCCGCACCCGTTTTTGAAGAAGGCCCGTCCCCGGGCCGCCTGCATGGATTGATTCCGCCGGTCCTCCTCCCGTCCGGTCGCTTGCCTTATGTCCGCTCCGCCCACCGCCCCCCAGCTTCCGCCCGCAATCGGCATCGGCCCCTTTCCACCCGCCAATCGCTGGACCAGCGAAGCGGGGCAGGACTACGCGCTGATCGAGGGCCTGGAAGACATGGCTCCGTTCTTCCTCAACATCGTCAGCTCGGACGACCATTGGCTGTTCTGCGCGAGCAACGGCGCCCTGAGCGCGGGCCGCGGCACCGCCGATTGCGCGCTCTTCCCCTACGAGACCGTCGACAAGATCATCGAGGGCTGGAACACCACCGGCCCATGGACGGCAATCATGGCCGGGGATGTCCTATGGGAGCCGATGCGACCGGCGACCCTCCCCTCGCCCGCGGTGAAACGCCGGCTGCGCAAGAACATGACCGGCGACGAGGTCGTCTTTGAAGAAGAGCACGAAGGTCTCGGCCTGCGCTTCTCCTACCGCTGGCAATGCTCGGCGCGCTTTGGCTTCGTCCGCCGCGCCCGGCTGGAAAATCTCGGCAAGCGTCCCGTCCGGCTGCGCCTGGTGGACGGCCTCGATAGCCTGCTACCACCCGGCGTGGACAAGCGCATGCAGAGCCAGCTCAGCTGCCTGGCCGATGCCTACAAGCTCAGCGAACTCCAAGCCGGTGGGCGGCTGTTGATCCACCGGCTCGCTGCGGGAATCATCGACCGCGCGATTCCATTGGAGAGTCTCCATGCCACCACCGTCTGGGCTCATGGCCTCGACGGAGCACGCACTTGTCTCACGCGCGGCGAGGCGGAGGAATTCCTCCGCGGCACCGCGCCACGCCCGGCCTCGGTCGTCCGCGGTCAGCGGGGAGCGATGTTTCTCGCCCGCAGCTTCCAACTCGAGGCCGAGGATTCCGTCGATTGGATGATGGTCGCGGAGGTCCGTCAGTCGCAGGCCGAAGTCTCCGAATTGGCCCGACAGATGGACGATCTGGAAACGCTCGCCGCGGAGGTCGATGCCGACGTGCTCGACGGCCGCGCCCGCCTGCAACGGCGCGTCGCTTCAGCCGACGGCATCCAGCACGGAGCCGACCGCGACGCCACCCTCCACCACTACCACAATACCCTCTGCAACATCCTCCGCGGCGGCGTGCCGGTCGAAGGATCCAAGATCCGCCCGCAGCAATTCGCGGCCTATCTCACCAAGCACAACACTCCCCTGCGCGAACGCTATCGCTCGTGGCTAAGCCACCTGCCCCCCGTCTTGCCCCGAGAAGCTTGGCTGGAGGAAGTCCGCGCCCTCGGTGAGCCGGACCTTGAGCGGCTCGCGGTGGAATACCTGCCGCTCGTGCTGAGCCGCCGCCATGGCGACCCGAGCCGGCCGTGGAACCGCTTCGACATCCGCGTCCGCGATGAAAACGGCGAGCGCATCCAACATTTCGAAGGCAACTGGCGCGACATCTTCCAGAACTGGGAAGCGCTCGCCTGGAGCCACCCCGGCTACCTCGATGCCTTCATCACGAAGTTCCTCAATGCCTCCACCATCGACGGCTACAACCCGTACCGGATCTCCTCCGATGGCCTCGACTGGGAAGTCCCCGATCCCGAAGACCCGTGGGCCACGATCGGCTACTGGGGCGACCACCAGATCGTCTATCTGCTGAAATTCCTGGAGCTGCAGGCGGCGGTGCGGCCGGACTTCCTCGCCGGCCAGCTCGACCGGGCGGCCTACGTCTTCGCCGATGTCCCCTACCGGCTCTGCGGCTGGGAAGAAACCCTGGCAGATCCGCGACACACGGTGCGCTTCGACCAAACGCGCCATGCCGTGCTGATGGAGCGGAAAGCAGAGATCGGCTCCGATGGGCTGCTCCTGCGCGACCAGCAAGGCAATCTCTGCCGCGTGACCCTTGCGGAGAAGCTCTTGCTGCCCGCCATGGTCAAGCTCGCCAATCTGGTGCCCGGCGGCGGGATCTGGATGAATACCCAGCGCCCGGAGTGGAATGACGCCAACAACGCGCTCGCCGGCTGCGGCCTCTCGGTCGTGACAGCCGCGTATCTGTTCCGCTACCTCGCCTTCGTCGAAGCACTCGTGGCCAGCCACCGGAGTGAGACTCTTTCCCTCTCCGCTCACCTCACCGACCTCATCGCCGCGCTGGATGAGGTCCTGGCCGACCCGCGCTGGCAGTCGAACGATCCCGGAGCGCGCTTCGAGCTCGTCGCATCGGCCGGCAGGGCCGCGGAACGGCATCGCGAACAAGTCTATCGCGATGGCCCCGGTGAAACCGTGGAGCTGGACCGGGAAGAACTCCTCGACTTCCTCCGTCGCGCCGGATCCGCCGTCCGCCGGACCCTCCAACAAAACCGCCGGCCCGACGGGCTCTACCACTCCTACAATGTGCTGGAGAGCGATGATTCCGGCCGCCGCATGGAGCTGGCCCGTCTCTCGGAAATGCTCGAAGGCCAGGTCGCCATCCTCACCTCGGGTCTGCTCGATGCCGGTGAAGCGGCAGCGTTGTTAGAAGCATTGCCGCAGAGCCAGCTCTACTCCACCCGCCACGACAGCTACCTGCTTTACCCCGACCGCGAGCTCCCCGGCTTCCTCGATTTCAACCGCGTGGACGAGGGCCAGGTGTTCGGCATCGCGGCCCTGTCGGAGATGCTGGCTGCCAAGGACCATCGCATCCTCGTGCCCGATTCGGCCGGCGGGTTCCGTTTCCATCCCTCCTTGGTCAATGACTACGAGCTCGCCGCCGCGCTGGAGCGGGCCGGAGTGACCGGAAAGGACCGTTCGGCCATCCACGCGCTTTATGAGGCGGTATTCAATCACCTCGCATTTACCGGCCGGAGCGCAACGATGTTTGCCTACGAGGGCCTCGGTTGCATTTATTGGCACATGGTCTCGAAGCTCATGCTCGCCGCGCAGGAATTCGCGCTGAAGTCGGATGGCGACCTGCGCCGCCGGCTGACCGTCTCCTACTACGGCATCCAGCGCGGGCTTGGCTTCCGCAAGTCGCCGCAGGACTACGGTGCCTTCCCCGCAGAGGCCTACTCGCACAGCCCTGGCTATGCCGGTGCCCAACAGCCCGGCCTGACCGGCCAGGTGAAGGAGGGCATTCTCTGCCGCTTCGGTGAGTTGGGCGTGAGCTTCGACCGCGGCGCGATCCGCTTCCGCCCCCGCCTGCTGCGCGCGGCCGAGTTTGCCACCGATCCAAGGGGCGAGAGCACGCTGTCCTTCACGCTGGCTGGAACGCCGGTGGTCTATCAATGCCGCGATTCGCTGAACGATGCGACCTTGACCGTCCGTTCCAGCGACGGCCGGTGCGACACGATCCCCGGCAGCATCCTCCCCGTGGAGCACGCTGCCGAAATCATCCGCCGGTCCGGCCGGATCACGGGCATCGCAGTGGATGTCCCCACCACTTGGCTTCTCCACTAAACCCTAAAGACCCTTGTGGATTCCTCCACCGCGAAACTCCCGATACGGGAGAAAATCGGCTACGGCCTCGGCGACGTCGCGTCCAACTTCGTCTTCCACAGCGTTAACGTCCTCCTGCTCTTTTACTACACGGACGTCTTCGGCATCTCCGCCGCCGCCGCGGGCACGCTCTTCGTGGTGGCCCGCGTCTGGGATGCGATCAATGACCCGTTGATGGGCGCCATCGCGGACCGCACGAATACCCGCTGGGGGAAATACCGCCCCTATCTCCTCTGGCTCGCCATTCCCTTCGGCATCTGCGGCTACCTCGCTTTCGCGAATCCCCAGCTCAGCGGCGATGGCAAGCTCATCTACGCCTATATCACCTACTTCCTGTTGATGACCATCTACACTGCCATCAACGTGCCCTACTCGGCGTTGATGGGAGTGATGACGCCCTCGTCCGTCGAGCGCACCTCGCTTGCCAGCTACCGCTTTGTCGGTGCCTTTTCCGGGCAGTTGCTCATCGGCATGGCCGCGCTGCCCTTGGTCAAGAAGCTCGGAGCCGGGGACATGGCCACCGGTTTCAAGTACACGATGGCCCTCTTCTCCGTCGTTGCCGTGGTGCTCTTCATGATCACCTTCGCGACCACCCGCGAGCGGATCGCGCCGCGACATGAGGAGCCGGGTAGCGTCAGCATCGGCAAGGACCTGCTCTTTCTTTGCAAGAACCGGCCATGGGTCATCATGGTGATCGCCGCCATCCTCACCCTTTCGAATGCCGCGATCCGCTGGGCGGTCACCCCACATTTCTTCAAATACCATGTGGGCGACGACGGCAGCACGGCCTTCTGGTTCCTCGATCGCACGTCGCTGATGATGACCACTGGCTCGCTCGCCTTCATCGCCGGCATCTTTTTCACCGGCATACTGAGCAGGAGATTCGGCAAGCGGAACTCGCTCATCGGCCTCACGATCCTGAACGCGCTCACGCTGCTGGCCTTCTATTTCATCCCGCCTTCCGCCTATGGCACCATGCTCGTCGTGAATGCCATCGGCTGCCTGATCGCCGGCCCCACCCCCGCCCTCGTCTGGGCCATCTACACCGATGTCGTGGAATACGGCGAATGGCGCTTCGGCCGGAGCACTCCGGGCCTCGCTTTCTCGGTGGCCACGCTGGCCCAGCAGCTCGGCATCGCCATCGGTGGCGGCACCGCCGGATGGCTGCTTCATTTCTACGGCTTCCAGGCAAACCAGCAGCAATCCGAGTCCGCCATCTCCGGCCTCCGTATCCTCTTTTCCCTCCTACCTGGTGCCTTGGCCCTGCTCAATGGCATCGTGCTCCTGTGGTATCCGCTCACGGACGCCATGGTGAAAAAGATCGAAGACGAGCTCGCCGTTCGCCGCCGCGATGCCGCGCCAGATCCGGTCTGATCCGGTCTAATCCGGCCTGATCCGGGTTGTTCAGGTGGCAAGCTCCCCTCTTCGTCCCAACGGGACGGCTCATAAAAGCCTGGCACGAAGTGCCAGGTCCGTCAGTCGAGCGCCTCGTGTCCCAACGGGACACCTCATGCGGCTGGCGGCGGTCTGTTAGCCGAGCATCGAAGCACCAGCTCGGCTCGCGGTAAGGCTGTCGGAAATCGAACTACGGGACGTCCCGTCCTTCAGGCTCCATCTCGGCCTCCACGCCGATTGATGGATCACGCCGGAGGAGAAGACACCGTGTTCCCCTCACGCAGGCGACCCGCGATGTAGACGTGCTGGGACTGGTGGAAGCGCTTCTTCAACCGCGCGGCGAGCCGCTGCGTTCCGCTGGCCCCGATCTCGCGAAAGGGAATCTCCACCGTGGTCAATGCGGGTCGGTTGCCCCGGCGCTCGATCCCGTCGAATCCGCTTACCGACACGTCGCCGGGCACCTTGACGCCGCGCTTCTTGAAACCGGCAATGAGATCATAGCCCTGATGGTCCGCCGCACAGACCCAGGCCGTCACACCCGCGCGAGTGCGCTCGGTCGCGGAATCAATGCCTTCCTCCACCGGCAGCTCGACGCGTGGGAACACGCCGATCACATCCTGCGGATCCACCTTCAACTTCAGCCGCGCCATCTTCTCCACGAAGGCTCCGTAACGCCGGAAGGACCAGCCGGCCTCGACCGGATAGGAGCGCGTGTAAAATCCAATCCGCCGGTGACCAGCCTCGGTCAAGTGATCGATCAGCATGGAGATGCCCTGATAGTGGTCCACGTCCACGCAATCGATCGCGTTGTGCTCATACTGGTCGACCAGCGAGACCAGCGGGAAGCGGGTCGCCAATTCATCGACCACCGCCACCGGGAACGGATAAATCAAGAGCACGCCATTGGTCTTGCGGCGGGCGAGGTTGCGGATGCGGTCGAACTCCGGGCTATCGACGCTTTTCACGTCCGGCGGAATAAAATGCACCTCCACCAGCGCGCCGTGCAATTGAGCGTATTCGGAAACCCCTTCAAGAATCTGTGCACCGGGGCTTTCGTATCCACCGCTGAAGTACTCCTTCGTCTCCGTGCAAATCAACGCGCAGAAATTGACCTGCGAACTCGGCGGCTTGTTCGTGCGCACCCGGGTCTCCATATGCGCGTAGCCGAGTTCGGCGGCGATCTGGAAGACCTTCGCCCGCGTCACCGGGCTGATACCCGCATGATTGGTGAAACAGCGGGATACCGTGGCCCGGGAAATCCCGAGACGGTCGGCGATCAGTTGTTGGTTCACGTCGGCCACTTTCGCAACATACCCTTTCCGGGCTCACCAAGGATGGCCCTTGTGACGGTCATGTGGCAAGAACGGCCTGCGCGGACCCAAAATCCGCCCTTGTCAGGGTTTCGCCGCTTAATGTAATTTTGTGCAACATTAACCGACGGAGCACCGTTGATGAAACCCATGAAAACCCTCGTTCCCATTCTCCTTCCCGCCTTGCTCGCCACCGCTGCCGCCGAACCGGGGCCGATCACCATGCGCCGCAGTGGCAATGGCACGTGGGAATTGATGCGCGAGGGAAAGCCTTACTTCATCCGCGGTGCCGGTGGCCAGCGCAACCTCGACGTACTGGTCGAGTCCGGCGGCAACTCGCTCCGCACCTGGGGAATCGATTCGCTTGCGGAGAAGACCGACGGCAAGCCCTTGGTCCAGCGGGCACGCGAGCTCGATCTCACGATCGCCGCCGGCCTGTGGGTTGGACATGAACGCCATGGCTTCAACTACAGCGACGCCGCTCAGCTTGAGACCCAGCGGAAGACGATCCGCGCTGCGGTGGCGAAATGGAAGCACGAGCCGGCCATCGGCTTCTGGGGACTGGGCAACGAAATGGAAGGACCCACTGCCGACGGCAAGGACCCACGCATCTGGAAGGAGCTCGAAGTGCTCGCGAAGATCGTGAAGGAGGAAGACCCGAGCCGACTCGTCATGACGGTCATCGCCGGTGCCGCACGGGCAAAGATCGAGGGCGTAAAGGATCATTGCCCCAGCATCGATATCCTCGGAGTGAATGCCTATGCTTCCGCCGCGGGCGCAGGCAAGGCCGTCAAGGACGCAGGATGGAACAGACCGTTCGTGCTTACCGAATTTGGTCCCTCCGGCCACTGGGAGGTCGCGAAGACCTCGTGGGGCGCGCCCATCGAGCCAAGCAGCCGCGATAAGGCCGCGAAGTATTACTCGACTCAACAACTGGTGACCGAAGAGTCGCACGGACTTTGTGTCGGGTCCTACGCCTTCCTGTGGGGCCAGAAGCAGGAATGCACTGCCACCTGGTACGGCATGTTCCTCAAGAGCGGCGAGAAACTGCCATCAGTGGATGCGATGTCCCGAGCCTGGACCGGCAAGTGGCCTGCCAACCGCTGCCCGCGCGTCGAGACCTTCAGCTCCCCCGCCAAAGGCAACTCGGTCCGGCCCGGGGAGAGCGTGGCGGTCACTCTCGACGTCGCCGATCCCGAGGGCGACAAGGTCGAACTCCAATGGACACTGGCCGGTGAATCCACCGACCGCCAGACCGGCGGCGATGCCGAACGCGCACCTGAGGAAAAGAAACTCACCATGGAGTCTGCCGGCACAAACCAGTGGACCTTCAAGGCCCCCAGCAAGCCGGGAGCCTACCGCGTCTTCCTCGTCGTTCGCGACGGGCGCGGAGCAGCGAGCGCGGAGAACATCCCCTTCCAAGTCCGCTGACCTCGAAACACCTAGGATTGCAAACTCAACAACCGGAATACGACTGCCGGACGAGCCGCAGGAAGCCGTCGAAACCGGCAATCCCGCTCAGCAGGGCGGCGGAGACGAGGAATCGTTCCATTCCAATCCGGCGGAAGAACTCGAGGACCACCGAGGGGAACCAAGCGATCGCGACAAAACACCACCCGGATTCAACAACTGCCCGCGATTCGCCCGAGACGATGATCGCGGCGGACACACCCGCCGTGAAAGCCACGAAGACGACGAAGTGCTCGTAACTTCGCGGCAACCGACGGGACGGCAACTCGACCATGGCCTCTTTCTATCGAAAACCGGAGTGCATGCAAGGTGATCCACGGCCGGGCACCGTTCCACGTTGAATCGGTTGCTGTGAGTGCAGGCCCTCGCGGTTCCCGAGGCCCGGCCCAGTGATCGCAACCTCGACAGGCCCGGCCATCCGCGTTGAGGTGCGAGCACCACTCTCGCCGATGAATCCTCAACTCGCGCTCGTCCTGGGACTGCTTGGTCTCTGCGTCGTCATGTTCGTGACGAACCGGCCGCGCATGGACGTGGTGGCCCTGCTCGCGATGGTCGTGCTGCCGCTGGCCGGCATCGTCACCGTGCCGGAGGCGCTCGCCGGTTTTGCCGATCCGAACGTGATCCTGATCGCGGCGCTCTTCGTGGTCGGAGAAGGCCTGGTGCGCACCGGCGTGGCGAACCAGATCGGCGACTTCCTACTCAGCCGCTCGGGTGGCAGTGAGACGCGCCTATTAGTGCTGCTGATGCTTTCGGCGGCGGGCTTGGGATCCGTGATGAGTTCCACCGGCGTGGTGGCGATCTTTATCCCGGTAGTCCTGTTAGTCGCCGCCCGGCGCAAGCTCTCGCCCGGGCGACTGATGATGCCGCTCGCCTATGCCGGCCTGATCAGCGGCATGCTCACCTTGGTGGGCACCGCGCCGAATCTGGTGGTCGATAGCGCCCTGCGTCACGCCGGGCACAAGGGCTTCGGCTTCTTCAGCTTCACGCCGTTCGGTGTCGTCATCCTCGCCGCAGGAGTCGGTTACCTGCTCTTGGCCCGCCGCTGGCTGAATCGACGCGACAACGACGGTGGCACGGAGAAGCGCCGGCGACAGATGATCGACTTTGTCCGCGACTACCGGTTGGAAGCCCGGGAATACCGGCTGCGCATCGGGGCGGACTCACCCTTGGTCGGGAAGACGCTGGAAAGCATCGGCATTCGCCGCAGCGATGCCGCCAACGTGGTGGCGATCGAACGACCGAAGAGCGGGCACCAGAACGAGCTGTTAGAACCCCGGGCAGGCCTTGCCCTGCAAGCGGACGACGTGCTGCTGATCGACGTCGCGCAACCTCCCGACGAGGAGCGTTTGCAGTTGCTCGCCGAAATGAGGCTGGAGCCGCTACCCCTGCGCGGCCGCTATTTCACCGATCGCTCGCGGGACATTGGCATGGCGGAGGTGCTGCTGCCGCCGGATTCCGACTTGGTCGGCCGCACCATCGTCGAGGCCACGTTCCGGACTCGCTTCCGCCTGAACGTCATCGGCCTGCGCCGCGGTCGCGAGGCGGTCGGTGGATTGATCTCCGAGGAAAAGCTCCGCTCGGGCGATACGCTGCTCGTCATCGGCCGCTGGAAGCACATCCGCAACTTGCAGAAGCGCACCCATGACTTCGTGGTGCTGACCTTGCCGGCGGAGATCGACGAGGCTGCACCTGCCGCGAGCAAGGCACCGTGGGCACTCGCCTGCCTGGCGGTAATGGTCGTGCTCATGGTCACAGGTTGGGTGCCGAACGTGATCGCCGCGCTGCTCGCCTGCCTCCTGTTAGGCGCAACCCGCTGTCTCACCCTGGATGCCGCCTATCGCTCGATCCAATGGCCGAGCCTGATCCTGATCGTGGGCATGATGCCCTTCTCCGCGGCGCTCCAGAAGACCGGCGGCGTCGATCTCGCGGTCCACGGCCTGCTGCGGGTCTTCGGGGAATCCGAGCCGCGACTCTTGCTCGCCGCCGTGTTCGCACTCACCTCCCTGATCGGCCTGTTTGTCTCGAATACCGCGACCGCTGTGCTGATGGCTCCCATCGCGCTCAGCGCAGCCCAAGCGCTGGGCGTCTCCCCCCACCCCTTCGCAATGACCGTGGCGCTCGCAGCCTCCGCCGCCTTCATGACGCCGGTCTCTTCCCCGGTGAACACGCTGGTGATGGTGCCCGGCAAGTATCGCTTCGGCGACTTCGTGCGGATCGGCGTGCCCTTCACGATCGTCGTGATGATCATCACCGTGCTGCTGGTCCCCTGGCTGCTGCCACTTTGAAACTCAGCGGCACTTCCGTCACCAAACGTCATGAATCCGCCCCGCGAATGGGTCTTGTTATCATGTCGTCTTATAATTCAGACTTCGCGGGTTGCCCGATCCCCACACGGAAGTGGGCATTCAAAGTCGGCAACTTCTTCTTGTCCCCCCTGATCGAGGCACGCGTCCCTCTCCATGACCTTATCTCACCTGTCCCTTGCCCTGACCACCTGCTTTCTTGCCGTGGCCGGGGCACAGCCTATTTTTCAAGATGGTTTCGAGTCCGGTCTCAATTGGACGGTGACGAAGACCAATGACGGTCGCGCCCGTGCCACCGGCGATGAAGGACCCGCGGCAGGAGCCGCCCACCTGATTCTGGATGACGACGCGAACGACGCGGTTTTCTCCGTGGCCGAAGCGAGCTTCGACCTCGATCTCACGGACAAGAAAAACGTAACTCTCAGCTTCGTCGCAAAAAGCTTGGGCAACGAGGCCCACACCCCACCCACTGGAAACTTCACATCCACTCGCAACTATGACGGGGTGGCGGTCAGTTGCGACGGCGGCGCAATCTGGCGCAGCGTCCAATCCCTTGCCACGCTCGGTCCGAACTGGACTTCATTCTCGCTTCCGCTCGACAGCAGCGTGACGGCCCTCGGGGGTAGCTACGGCGCAGGCTTCCGGATTCGGTTTTCGGCTTATGACAATTCCCCAGCACCCCTCGACGGGATCGCCATTGACAGCGTTTCAGTGACCGCCGATGAGGATCCGCGCATCACCATCGAACTTCCGGGAACGGTTGCCGAGGCTAGCGGTCCTCACCTCGGCTTCGTGTCGCTCAATATCGTCCAAGCGACCCCAGTAACGGTCACCCTGTCGGGAAGCTCGACGGCCCTCACCATCCCGGCATCGGCAACAATCGAAGCTGGCGAACTATGGGCGAGCTTCGAATTCAGCGCACCGGAGGACAGCGTGGTGACGCTCAGCCGCAGCGTCACGGTCAACGCGAGCGCAGCTGGCATTTCCATCACCCCCGGAATCATCGTGGTGACGGACAATGAAACGGCCAATGCAACGCTGACGGTTCCTGCCCAATTGCAAGAGGGAAACATCTCTACGAACAACGCCACCATCAGCATCACTCCGGCACCCGCCATTCCGGTGATCTTCTCGCTGTTGGCGGACCCGGCCGCCGAGCTCACCATCCCCGCCACCGTCACCATCCAAGCCGGCCAGACACAAGCGGCGTTCTCCGCAAGGGCGACCAATGACACCAAGATCGATGGCAATATCGCCGTGAACGTTAGCGCCGCTGCCCCGGGGCTTCCACCAGCGACCGCCGTCACTACGACACTCGATAATGAAACCAAGACCCTGACGCTCACCGTGCCGACCTTCGTGATGGAAGGCACTTCCGGCAGCGGCACCATCGCAATTACCGGCACCCTTGCGGACGCGCTGTTGGTGAACCTGGAGATCGTCAGTGGCGGCAATGTGAGCGTACCGGCTTCCGTCTTAATTCCTGCCGGGGCGACCCAAGTCACCTTCCCGATCACAGCGGTCAACAATAGCCTCGCGGATGGAACCCGCACGATGGCGCTCACGACCACCGCGGCGGGCTTTACCGCCGCCACCAGGAATGTCGTGGTGCGTGACAATGATCCCGCAAGTTACAGCCTGAGCGCCCTGACCGATCTCGTTCCCGTCGGCACCCCGCAGAGCGTCACGGTGACTGCGCTGGACTCCGCGGGAAATGTCATCAGCGGCTACGCCGGCACGGTGAATCTCGACCTGCTCGTACCTGGCGGAGGCGTTCTTCCGGCCTCTCCGGCCAGCCTCACCTTGGGGGGCTCCGGCTGGACGGGAACGGTCACTCTTCCGGCGATAACCGCATCCGGACTGCAACTGCGGGCGAGCGATACGGGCGGCCGCAGCGGCCTCTCCACCGCCTTCGATCCGATCCGCTCGCTGGAGCTGGTCACGGCGGACCTGCTCTGGAGTCCGTTGCGTGAAGTCATTTACGCCAGCGTGCCATCGAGCGCCACCAGCCCCTACGCGGGCCACGTTGTCGAGATCGACCCGGTTTCCATGGAGATCCGGCGTGGGGTCCTGACCATTCAGAATCCCGGCCAGCTTGCCCTGACCAGCGGCGGCGAATTCCTCTATGTCGTGCAGAATGGCAATGGCAGGGTCGCGAAGATCGACCCGGTCACCATGACTGTGGTCTCGTCCTTCGCCATCGGATTGGACTCATTTTACGGAACCCTTTTTGCGGGCGACATCTGCACGGTGGCCGGCCAGCCAAACCTTCTCCTGGTAACGCTGAAACGCGACGGCTACTCCTCCGGATACAATGGAGTGACCGTCTTTGACGACGGGATTGCGAGACCTGTCAGTACCGGCGAAAACGTCGATGCTCTTCGCATCGAGCCTTCCTCGATTCCCACTCGGTTCTGGTGCAACTCTGGCAATTGGTTCCGGACCCTGACACTGGATGCCAATGGCCTCTCGGTGGCTTCCTCCACCAATAGCCTGCCTGGCGGAGACATCACATCCGCCGGGGACCGCATCTACTCCTCCACCGGCGATGTCATCAATGGCCTCACCATGACCAAGGCCGGCACCATTGCTTCCTCCGGACCGCTGCGCCCCGACCCGATCCTGAACCGTGTCTACTTCCTCGAGAAGACATCCTCTTCCACGGCCAATTACAACCGCATCGGTAGCTACGATGCCTCCAATTACTCCCTGATCCGGCAGTCGGTGATGCCGGGCGTTGGCAACACGGCAGCCTCGCTGATCCGCTGGGGAAGCAATGGCCTCGCTTTCCGAAGTACAACTCACGTTTACCTTGTTAGCAGCGGAACCTTGGTCCCCTCCAGCCAACCGGCGAATCTGGCGGTCACCGTCAGCGCGTCCCCGGCACCGGCGACGGCAGGGCAGCCGCTTACTTATACGGTGGAGGTGAAAAACCTCGGACCGAACCTCGCACGCGGCGTGGTGCTTTCGGCGACCTTGTCCAGCGGACAGACGCTGCTGACCGCGACCTCTTCCGCGGGCAACCGCGCTGTCAGCGGTTCACTCGTGACCTTGCTGCCTCCGGACATGGCCAACAATGCCACGGCAACGCTGACGCTCACCGTCCATCCTGAATCGGCTGGCGGGGTCAGTTGCACTGCCAAGGCCGTCTCCAACGTCGTGGATCCTGACTTTTCCAACAACTCCACGGCGCGCTTGGTAAGCGTCGGCTATCTCACGGCGACCGACTCGGTGAACTCCATCCGACTGGTGGCAAAGTCACTGGTTCCTGATCCGACACGCAATCTGCTTTGGGCGGCACTTTCCCCACAGATGGAGGCACCTTTCCGCAATTCGGTGGTATCGATCAATCCTCTCAATGGTTTGGTCTCCGATCCCATCCCGCTTGACGCGCCGCCATTCGAGGGGTCGATCGCCCTGTCCGGCAATGGCCGCTACCTCTACGTGGGACTTGAAGGAACCTCCAGCTTCGCCCGCATCGACCTGTCGCAGGCGACACCGGTTGCAATCCGGATTCCGTTTTCCGTACGCTCGTCTTCGGGCCAACTCGTCCGGGACTTCGAGGTGCTGGATGGCGATGGCACCAGCGTGCTGCTGGTAACTTCGAATCAGGCCCTCCAAGTCATCGACGACCAAACCCCGCGCCCGGTCGACACTTCAATCTACGAAGTCGGCGACATTGAACGCACGGCCACCCCGGGGATTTTCTTTGGTCACGATGGTTACACCGGCACCTATAGCGGTTCGCGCGTCGCTGTCACTGCCACGGGAGTCGAAGTAATCCATTCGATGAACGATTTCCTCAGCGGAGGCAGCTATGCAGTTCAAATCTCCTCAGCTGGCGACCGGATGCTCTCCGACGGCGGGCATCTCTTTGACGCCGGCACCATGAGCATGATCGCCACCTTGCCCGTCTATGGGGCTGAATGCCTCGATGGCGAACATAACCGCGCCTACATCGTCAACGGAAACGCCCTCCACAGCTTCGACTCCGACACCGGGGAAGCGAAAGGAAGCTTCTCTCTCCCCGTCACGACGAGTGGCGACTGGGCACTGACATGCTTGCGCTGGGGCATCGATGGCATCGCCATCCTTGGCGAGGATGGGAAGGTCTTCGTCGGCCGCTGGTCGGGCATCATTCCGGAGGATACCGATGGAAATGCGGACGGTATCTCCGACGCCTGGGCCGCCGCACAGTTTGGCACCACGCTGGTGGACCCCGAAGGCGATGGCGATGGCGACGGTCTGGCCGATGCCTTCGAGTATCTCTTTGCGACTTCTCCCGTCACCGCCGGGGCGAATCCCCTGAAGCCAAGCGTCGAAGCCGTCCAGGACGCCCGGAGTATCCTCCTGCGCTTCCCGCGCCGTGCGGGTGTGAGCCCCGACTCCTACCGCTACCAACTGAGTGAGGATGCTTCCGGGTGGTTTGACGTTCCCAGCGCCACCGAGACCGTACTCTCCACCGCAACGGTGGACGGCGTGACCGTGGAGCAAGTGCAAGTGCGAATCCCAACGGCCTGGCCGGATCGCGGCTTCGCCCGCATCAAGTGGCTTCATCCTTGACCCCCCAAGCAGACGATGCACGCCTACCTATCCCGAGCCACTTGGCTCGCCCTGCTTGCCAACGGATCGATCGCGAATGGAGCCACCCTTTTCGAAGATGGCTTCGAACAAGGCCTCACCTGGACCGTCGAAACCAACCAGCAAGGCCGTGCCCGGACAACCACGGAACACGACCCGGCCACCGGCACCTCTCATCTGGTGTTGGACGATGCTCTGAATGACTCCACCACTTCGGTGGCGGAAGCATCCTTTCCCCTCGATCTGAGCTTCAAGAAGAACCTCGTCCTTCAATTCAAGGCCAAGAGCCTGGGAAACGAGCCGCACTCACCCCCGGCAGAGAATTTCACGACCTTCAGAAACTACGATGGCGCAGCCATCAGCACCGATGCTGGCGCGACATGGCGCAGCCTCCAATCGCTGGCTGCCGCCGGAACGACGTGGACCACCTACACGGTCCCCTTGGATGCAGCAGTCAGCCAGCTCGGAGGAAACTTTGGACCGAACTGCCGGATCCGTTTCTCGGGCTATGACAACGCCCCCGCTCCGCTCGACGGCATCGCCATCGACGATGTGACCGTGACTGCCGATGTGGATCAGAGATCCATCGTGGAACTCCCGGGTCCTGTCAACGAGGGCGGCGGAACTTACACCGGCTATGTGGTGCTCCTCTTTGCGGCGGATGCGCCGCTGACGCTGGCACTATCGGCGACGCCCGGGTCTCCACTAATCGTCCCTCCCTCCGTCACGATTCCCGCGGGTGCCACCTTCACGAGCTTCCAATACTCGATCGAGGACGACAGCTCGGTCACGCTCACCCGCACCGCGAGCGTGACCGCTTCTTCACCGGGCATCACGGCGACGGCCGGAAACGTGACGGTCATCGATGACGAGGTGCCCGTGGTCTCCCTCACCCTGCCGGCGTCACTCAAGGAAGGCGAGCTCCCCTCCGACAATGCCACGCTTTCCTTCAGCCCCGCACCGTCCATCGCGCTGACCCTGGGCCTTTCCTCAACTCCGTCTGGTGAGTTGACCTTGCCGGCCACCCTGACGGTGCCGGCAGGCCAAAGCCAACTGACCTTCACCGCGCGAGCAAACAACGATACCGCCATCGACGGGGACATTCCCGTGGTCGCCACCGCCACCGCCCCAGGGATGACGCCGGCGAGCACCACCACGGTGGCGACCGACAATGAGACCCGCGCTCTCACATTGACGATTCCCACGACGATCCTGGAAGGCGCCAGCCCCACGGGAACGGTCGCCGTGACCGGAACCATTCCCGATCCGCTCGTCGTTACCCTCGCGATTGAAAATGGCGAGGGGCTGACGGTTCCATCCACCGTCACCATTCCCGCGCGGTCCACCAGCGCGACCTTCACGATCACGACTACTGACAACTCGGTCCAGGACGGGTCGCGAACGTCGCCGCTGCAAGCCACCGCGGTAGGATTCACCTCGGCGACGAAGAATGTGGTGGTGAAGGACAACGAGATCGCTTCCTACGCCTTCACCTCGGCGTTCACCGATCTCATGAATCTGGGCATCCCGGTCACGGTGGCCGTCCGCCCGCTTGATGTCGAAGGGACGATCATCCCCGGGCTGAGTGGTTCCGTAGATCTTGAGTTGGTTTTGCCCGATGGCAGCGCGCAGGCGGCCTCACCGGCGTCGGTCAATCTCACCAATTCGATCTGGACCGGCTCCATAACGATGCCCGCCATCGATGCCACCGGACTGCGGTTGCGGGCGCGGGATGCAGCCGGGAATTCCGGAATCTCTCCCTCCTTCGACGCCATCCGGACGCTGGCCATCAAGGCCTCGGATCTTGTGTGGGATCCGGCTCGCAACGTGATCTATGCTGGCGTGCTCGCCAGCGACACGGGCATTCACAAGAACAAGGTGATCGCGATCGATCCGGTGACCCTGCAGATCACGGGCAGCGTGACCACCAATCAGGATCCGCGGAGGATGGCCCTGACTCCGGACGGGCAGTTCCTATATGTCGCGCTCTACGCCAATGGAACCATCGGAAAGATCGATCCGGCGACCATGACCATGGTGAGCACTTTCCCGGTGGGATCGGATCCCTCCTGGGGCATGATGTACGCCGACGACATCTGTACCGTCGCGGGGCAACCTGACACCGTGATTCTCTCGCGGGGAGCCAAAAGCACCACGGGCTTTTATGGCACTGCGGTCTACACCAACGGGGTGCAGCGTCCCCAATTACCTGCTGGAACCAACAGCGAAATCGAACCTTCGGCGGATCCCACCATCTTCTTCGGATACAACAACCGGGACACGGGTCACGGGCTGAGCAAGTTGCAGCTTCATGCCAACGGCCTGACCCGGGTCACAACTACCAGTACCGCGATTGATGGCTTCCTCCCCGACTTCCAATCGCAGGGAGACCT
Organism: Luteolibacter arcticus; assembly: GCF_025950235.1. NCBI lineage: Bacteria > Pseudomonadati > Verrucomicrobiota > Verrucomicrobiia > Verrucomicrobiales > Verrucomicrobiaceae > Neoluteolibacter > Neoluteolibacter arcticus. The sequence continues at coordinate 529,904 of NZ_JAPDDT010000004.1, forward strand.
CATCTTCGGAGGCAACGGAAAAGTCGCGGACGGCTCCACGATGCAGGCACGCAGCACCTTTCCCACCGCCGGAATCGCACGGGCCGAAATGGCGGCAAGCCGCGTCTACTTCCTGGAGAAGTTATCGTTCCTATCAGACTATTCAGCGATCACAGTGTGCGATCCGGCGATCAACGCCGTGGTGCGACGGGTGAGTATCCCGCCCGTCACGGACTACGGCGTCGCTTCCTTGATTCGCTGGGGCAAGAAGGGCCTCGCCTTCCGGAGCGACAGTAAGGTCCGCTTGGTGAGCACCTCCGTGGTCTCAAGCGAAGCTCCGGCGAATCTGGAGGTTGAGTTGACACCTCCCCCGGGCCCGGTGGGAACCGGCGCACCGATGACCTACAGCGTGGTGGTGACCAATCACGGGCCGAATCCCGCAATCGGTGCGGAAGTGACCGCGACACTCTCGAGTGACCAGGCGCTGAATGGCACAACGGCATCGAGCGGAACACCGGTCGCCGCCGGCCTGGTGGTCAAACTGCCGCTGGGAGACTTGGCATCAGGTGCATCGGTCACCTTGGGCCTGACGACGACACCGCTCTCCGCCGGGAACCCGAGCTGTCAGGTGATTGCGACCTCAAGCGCTGCCGATCCAGACGGTACCAACAACGTGGACATCGGGTTCGCCCGCGTGTCCTACCAATCCGCACCCGAGACGATCAATACCCTCCGCCTGGTGTCGAAGTCCCTGACCTACGACGAGAGCCGCAAGCTCTTCTGGGCGACCGTGCCTTCGAGCGAAGCGCCGCCGCTCGGAAATTCCGTCGTGTCCATCGATCCCAGGACGGGAGCCATCTCCTCACCGATCCCCCTTGGCGCGACGCCGATGGAGAATGCCATCGCCCTGTCCGACAACGGACGTTACCTTTACGTCGGCTTCTCCGACACCCCGCAACTGTGTCGACTCGATCTTGAAGCCAACCCACCCTCCATCGCCCGGGTGCCGATGGTCACTGGCCCATCGGGACGGGGTGGCTACGTCACCGATATTGAAGTTCTGGAGGGAGACGGGAGAAAAGCCGTAGTGGGCACCACCGGTAGTTCCTCAAGCATGGTGCTCGTCGATGACCTCACGACGACACCCACGAATATCTACGGGACCGTCATCGAGCCCACCGGAACGCCGGGAATCATCGTCACTTCAGATGCGAGCAACAGCGTCTACTCGATCCACCGCTTCCGCGTCGCCCCGGAGGGACTTCAGCTACTGGAAACCCGGAGTGCTTCAAGTATCAGGAAGATGCATGCCGACGGCGATACCCTGCTCACCTCCGGCGGAACCCTCTTCGACAGTTCCCATCTCACCCCGAACCTGAAGTTGGCAAGCTCCGGCAGCCCCTGCCTCGACGGTGCCAGGGGTCGAGCCTATCTGGTGAACGGGAAGAGTCTCCGCAGCTTCTCAACGAGCACCGGACTTGCTTCCGCATCGCTGACGCTTCCCACATCCGGCACCGACGACTGGTCCTTGAGTTGCACCCGCTGGGGGGCCGATGGCATGGCCATACTCGGTGGGGACGGCAAGATCTACATCCTCCGTTGGTCCGAAATCGGAAGCATTGACGAAGACCATGACGGCGTGGCGGACACCTGGGAGAACATGCACTTCGAAACCTTGGATTCAGAGCCGGACGCCGATGCCGATGCCGATGGATTGCAGAACCTGATCGAGTACTTGTTTGGCAGTTCACCTGAGGAAGCCTCGGAGAACCCATTGAAATTCTCATTGAAGGAGGAGCCGGACGCGCCGGCCATGATCCTTGAGTTCCCGCGCAGGAATAATCTTCCGCGTTCCTATCAGATCCAGACATCGGAGAATCTCGACAGCTGGAGCAACGCCATCGGAGTCGTGGAAACCGTCGTTGCGACCCAGGCCAGCGGTGACGCGACCATTGATACCGTCCGCGCGGAAATCCCCCTGCCCGAGGGCCACCGTTTCGCGCGGATCCAGTGGCAACCTTAGGCCTTCCGCCGTGGTCGGCCGCTCCTCCTTAACCCAAGCGGCAGGCGAGATCCCAACCGACGAGTGCGGGAAGGATGATAGATGCCGGGAGAACGTATGCGTCGCTCCTGCGGCGGAACACCACAACGCAAGCCGAGGGAAACCATGCTACAGCTACCGTCTGCCACGCCAAATCCAAGTGGCGCCAGTCATTGTGGACTGCAATGGTGAGCAGAAAGCTCACGGACATTGCTCCGAACGCCATACCATGAAGGCAGGCGCGCGGGATCCTGAGCTTTGGCACCAAGTCAGTCTCGATGACTCCCTCAGGGTAATAAGCGCCCAATGCTTGGGCAAGATGGATCCCAGCGCAAAAAAGCCCGGCCTCCCTCGCGGAAGACCGGGCTTTTGTTAGAGCAATCGAGCTTACGCGTTGGCAGCTTCGGTCTCAGCGTGCTGGGCCTTTTCTTCGCGGAGGGCGGCCTTGCGACTCATCTTCACGCGGCCCTTTTCATCGACGCCGAGGCACTTGGCGGTGATCACGTCGCCCTTCTTGACGATGTCTTCGACGTGCTCGGTGCGGCCTTCGGCCAGCTCCGAGACGTGGATCAGGCCGTCCTTGCCGGGGAGCACTTCCATGAAGGCGCCGAAGTTGGTGATGCTGACCACCTTGCCGGTGTAGATCTTGCCGACTTCGATTTCCTGGAACATGCGCTCGATGAGCGACTTCGCGCGCAGCAATCCTTCTTCCTTGGAAGCGTAGATGTGCACGGTGCCGTCGTCCTCGATGTTGATCTCGGCGCCGGACTCGGCCTGGATGCCCTTGATGTTCTTGCCACCAGGCCCAATGAGTTCGCCGATGCGGTCGGCGGGGATCTTCACGGACACGATGCGCGGGGCATGCGGGCTGAGAGCCTGCGGACCGGACACGGCCTCGGTCATCTTGGCGATGATCGTGGTGCGTGCGGCCTTCGCCATGTGGATGGCTTCCTCGAGGATCGCGATCGGCAGGCCGGGGAGCTTCAGGTCGAGCTGGTAGCCGGTGACACCTTCATCGGTGCCACAGAGCTTGAAGTCCATGTCGCCGTAGAAGTCTTCGGAGCCGATGATGTCGAGCAGGGGCTTGTAAGCCTTGAGGGTGCCGTCATCGTTCAGCTCGGTCACGAGACCGACGGAGATGCCGCCGACCGGAGCCTTGAGCGGGACACCGGCGCAAAGGAGCGACATGGTGCCGGCGCAAACGGTGGCCATCGAGGTGGAGCCATTCGACTCCATGACTTCCGACGAGACGCGCATGGCGTAAGGGAAATCCTCGACGTCCGGGATGACCGGGGCGATCGAGCGCTCGGCGAGGGCGCCGTGGCCGATTTCGCGGCGGTTCAGGCCACCCATACGGCCGGTCTCACCCACCGAGAACGGAGGGAAGTTGTAGTGGAGGATGAAGCGCTTGCTGTCCTCGCCACCGGCGTAGTTGTCGAAGAACTGCTTCTCGTCGGCCGGGGCCAGCGTGCAGATGCCCATCGCCTGCGTTTCGCCGCGGGCGAAGATGGCGGAGCCGTGGACGCGGGGCAGGCTGTTGGCTTCCGCGAACAGCGGGCGAAGATCGCCAACCTTGCGACCATCGGCGCGCACGCCCTTTTCCATGATGGAAATGCGGAACGCCTTCTTCTGAATGTATTCGAAGACCTGCTCCACATCGAAGTCGTTCGACTCCGGGTAGCGGGCCTTGATGGCAGCTTCGACTTCGTCGCGGAGTGCGCCGACCTTCTTGCTTCGCTCCATCTTGGTCGGAGCGTAGATCGCGTCTTCGATGCGGGAACCGGCGATCTCGTAGCCGATCTCAAGGAGTTCGTCCTTGGCAAGGGTGAGGGCGTAATCGCGCTTCGTCTTGCCGGCGAGGCGGACCAGTTCTTCCTGGGCTTCCACCAGCTTCTGCACTGCACCTTGGGCGAAGTGGAGGGCCTTGATGAAGTCTTCCTCAGGCAGCTCGTTGGCAGCGCCTTCGATCATGATGACGTCGTTCTTGTTGCCGACATACACGAGGTCGAGGTCGCTTTCGGCGCGATCGTCGAACACCGGGTTGATGATGAATTCACCGTTCACGCGGCCGACGCGCACCGCGCCGATCGGGCCGGCGAAGGGGATATCGGAGATCGCGAGGGCGGCGGACGCACCGTTCATCGAAAGGATGTCGGAGTCGTTGATCTTGTCGGCGGCTAGGAGCAGCGCGACGATCTGGGTGTCGTAAAGGTAGCCCTTCGGGAAGAGCGGGCGCAGCGGACGGTCGGTCATGCGCGAGGTGAGGATTTCCTTCTCGGTCGGACGACCTTCGCGCTTGAAGTAGCCGCCCGGGAATTGACCGGCGGCGGACGCCTTTTCCTTGTACTCGACGGAAAGTGGGAACCAGGTCTGGCCGGCTTTCACTTTGGTTTGCGACACGGCGGTCACGAGGACCACGGTTTCGCCGCAAGTCACGACGACGGCGCCGTCGGCGAGCTTTGCGATTTTCCCCGTTTCAAAGGTGATGGGGTTCGAGCCGACCTGGCTCGTTACGGTATGGATGTTCATCTTGTCTGTCTTTCAGTGTGTGCCCGCGGCGACATGCCCCGGGCGGTGTTGGATTTCGGACAGATCCCATAGTGCAAAAAAAGTTCGCGGGGACTGTCCGGCGGCGGAGGGGAAAACATTTCCCGGTGCCCGCCGTTTCATGCGCGACGGCCACGGGGTGAACCGTGGCCGTCGGAGGAAAGGGGTCTTACTTGCGGAGGCTGAGACCGGCGAGCAGCTTCTGGTAGCGCTCTTCGGAGTTGGCCCTCACGTAGTCCAGCAGCTTGCGGCGCTGCGCGACCAGTTTCAGGAGGCCGCGGCGGGACGAGGTGTCCTTCTTATGCAGGCCGAGGTGGGCGGTCAGGTGGGTGATCCGCTGGGTAAGCAGGGCGACTTGGTAATCGGCGCTGCCGGTGTCGGTTTCGTGGATCTTGAAGTCCGCGACGTTGATGGTGCTTTCGCTCATTGATGTATTTGATTCAGTCCAGCCACCTTGGCCGGTCCGCCCTTGTTCGGGTCCGCGGAAGAAAGCGGATTCCCCGGGCATTGCAAGCACCGATTCAGGAGTCGGGAGCTGACTCACGGCGGGCACGCGCTTTCTGCAAATCTGCCAAGGTCAGCGGCTCCCTTGTGTTCCTACGGGCAATCAACCAACCCGTTAGCGCTCCGCCGAAATGACAGGAATGTGAAACGACCAGATCTCCGGCGGGCAACCACGGCACCGCCACGGCGAGCGCCCCCGAGGCAATCAGGACTCCCAACCCCAGGTTCTTCGCAGAAATCGGCACCAGCACCATCCGCGACTGAGGCGACATCGTGGTCATCCACAGGAACAGCGCGAAAATCCCTCCCGAAGCGCCGACCAATACCATGTCAGACATCGGCATCGGCATGAGGAGAAACGCCACGCCTCCTACCAGCGACCCGATCACGAAAACCCGTGCCGCGGTCTTCCATCCGTCGATTCGTTCCACCCGTGCTCCCGTGGTGATCAGAATCAACACATTCAGCAGCGCGTGCCACCACACCCCGTGGATCAGCGCATGACTGCCGATTTGCCACACCCACCCTTTCCGAATGCCGTCCCGGCTCAATCCCAGCGCCTGATAGACCTCCGGAATGGCATTCGCCCCACCGAGCAGGGTCAGCGCAGCCTCGATCGCCAGTACCACCCCAGCCAAAGCGAGCGAGAACCGCGCGGAGCGAATATCCTCCCACCACCATTTCAGCCGCTGGCTCCGTCCGGGCACGAACGGAGAGTGCATGGCTGGGAGCGAGGTGGAGAGTCGAAAGTGGCGGGCGAAGACCGGCTTACTTCACCACGCGGGCGCGCGGCTCGCGCTTCACGGAGTCATTGGTGCCGGGGCTGGTCACGAAAGGACCACCTTCCAGCGGAGCAATGCCCGTGAAAGCCACGTCCGGCATTTCGCTCGGGCGGCCGGCCAGCGGGAAATCCTTCCGCAGCGGGTAGAAGGGATAGCCCTCCCACATCAGGATACGGCGGAGGTCCGGGTGCCCCGTGAAACGGATGCCCATCATGTCGTAAACCTCGCGCTCATGCCAATCGGCACCCACCCAGACGTCGGTGCAGGTCGGCACTTCCTCTTCCTCGGAGACCTTCGATTTCACCCGCAGGTGCTTCGAATCGTCCACGGTGACAAGTTCATAGACCATCTCGAAGCGCGGATCCTCGCCGAAGTGGTCCAGACTCGAGATGTCGATGATCATCTCGTAGCCGAAATCCTTCTTGGCGGTCGCGAGCACGTCATGCAGCACGCCGAGCTTCACGCAGATCGTGTGCTCGCCACGAAACTCCTTCGTTCCGACGACATCCGCGCCGAATTTCGCGCAAAGCTTTTCAATATCCTGGGCAGCGGACATGGGAAAATCAGGCGATGTCTTCCAAAAACTCCTTCTTCTGATTCGAGAAAGCGGGATCTCCCTCGATCTTCGCCTGGAGCTTCATGAGGCCCTCGATGAGTGCCTCGGGCCGCGGCGGGCAGCCGGAAATGTAGACGTCCACCGGGATCAACTTGTCGATGCCCTGCAGCACGGCGTAGGAGCGATACATCCCACCGGAGGAGGCGCAGGCGCCCATGGCGATGCACCACTTTGGCTCCGGCATCTGGTCCCAGATCCGCTTCACGGCGAGGGCCATTTTGTAGGTCACAGTCCCGGCCACGATCATCACGTCGGCCTGGCGCGGAGAAAAGCGCATCACCTCCATGCCGAAGCGGCTGAGGTCGAAGCGGCTGCAAGCGGAAGCCATCATCTCGATCGCGCAGCAGGCGAGTCCCATGGGCATCGGCCACATGGAATTCTTTCGCATCCAATTCATCGCGGCATCCACACGGGTGAAGATGATGTTGCCCTCGATCTTGGAATCGTAGGCCGCGTGGGCCGTCTGGGTGGAGTCGCTGACCATGGTCGTGCGGCCAGACGATGCCCCCCCCCTGCCCCGCTCTCAAGCCCGTTTGTGAAATTTTTCACAAGCCCGCCCGAGGGTTGCCGCCTTGCCTTGAGCTGGAAGAACGCTATTCTAACCCAACATGGCCGTCCTCGAAAAAGCCCCTACCCCGCCCTTGCAGGCGGGCGACGTACTTTCGCGCGCCGAATTCGAGCGGCGTTATGCGGCGATGCCGGAACTCAAAAAGGCGGAACTCATTGATGGCATTGTTTATATGGCTCCTCCCGTCCGCGCCGAACATCATGGGATCCCCCATGTGAATCTAGCAACCCTCCTGCAGGTTTACGCGGCGAGATACGCGGACCTGAAAGTCGCCGACAACAGCACCGTCCGGCTCGACATGCTCAACGAACCACAGCCCGACTTGCTGCTCATGCGTGACGGTGGACAGGCCAGGATCGACTTGGACGGCTATATCTGCGGGGCACCGGAATTGGTCGCGGAGATTGCCTCCAGCTCTGCTTCCTACGATCTCCACCAGAAGAAACGCACTTACCTCCGGTCCGGCGCGCTTGAATATCTGGTGTGGATCGTGGCCGAAAAACGTATCGTCTGGTGGCAACTCCAGGGGGATGATTTCGTGGAAATCCAGCCCGCCGCCGACGGGTCCCTTGAGAGCCCGAATTTTCCGGGCCTCGTGATCGACGCCCCCGCGCTGGTCGCCGGAGACTTCGCCAAGGCTTTGGCCCGGGTCGCCTGACCCCGCCTCCGCGCTTGTCAGAGGCACGGCAAGCGACAAGTCTCCGCGGCCCATGAACCGCATCGATGCCGCCTTCGATAGGCTCCGCTCGGAAGGAAAGAAAGCCTTCGTCGCCTATGTCGCCGCCGGCGATCCCTCCTTCGAAGCCTCGCTGGAGGTGATCAAAGCCCTCGCCGACGCCGGCTCGGACGTGATCGAACTGGGGCTCCCCTTCTCGGACCCGCTGGCCGACGGCATCGTCAACCAGATGGCCGCCGACCGCGCGCTCAAGGCCGGCATGACCACGCCGCGCTCGCTGGAGCTGATCCGAAAATTCCGCGAGACGCACCAGACGCCGATCGTGCTCTTCACCTACCTCAATCCGATTTTTACCTACGGCTTCGAGAAATTCCACGCCGATGCCGCAGCGGCCGGAGCGGACGGGATCCTGCTGCTCGACCTTCCACCAGATGAGGCGAGGGAAAACGACGACCTCGCCCGCGGCGAGGGCTTGAAGCACATCCGCCTGATCGCCCCGACGACGCCGGACGACCGGGTGAAGCTACTTGCCGAAAGCGCCGAGGGTTTCATCTACGCGCTGTCCCGCACCGGCGTGACCGGGGCGCATGGTGTTCCTTCCGAGGGCATCGGCGAACAGGTCGCGAAGATCCGCAGGGACGCGAAGGTGCCGGTCTGCGTCGGCTTCGGCATCACCACTCCCGACCAGGCGACCATGGTTGCGAAATCGGCGGACGGGGTGATCGTCGGCTCGGCCATTGTGAAACAGATCGAACTCAATCCCACCCGCGCCGCCGAGGCCGTCCGGGACTTCGTTTCCCCGCTGATCGCCGCCACCAAGGCTGTCTGATGCCCCCCAATCATCTCAATTTCCCAATCGCCCAATCTCCATGTTGCTGCATTTCTACAAGATGAACGGAGCCGGCAACGACTTCGTTGTCATTGACAACCGCGATCTCGCCACCTCGCTGACCAAGGACCAGATCGAGCATCTCTGCGACCGCCATCGCGGCGTCGGGGCCGATGGATTGCTGGCCGTGGAGCCCGCGGAGAACGGTGCCGATTTCAAGTTCCGCTACTACAATGCCGATGGCGGCGAGGCCGAGATGTGCGGCAATGGTGCACGCTGCTTCGGACGCTTCACCGCGGCCCTGATGGAGGGAGAAGCGGACCGGGTGACCTTTGAAACGATCGCCGGCAAGCTCGCCGCGGAGTTGGTGGAAGACGACATCCGCATCGCGATGTCGGAGCCGAAGGACCTCAAGCTCGACACCGGCGTCGTGATTCCCGGCCTCGAGGGCACGCTGCGCTTCATCAATACCGGCGTGCCACATGTGGTCGTCTTCGTGGCCGATCTGCCCGGCACCGAGGTTGTCCGCCATGGCGCGGCGATCCGCTACCATCGTGGCTTCGCACCGGCCGGGACGAATGCCAATTTCGCCACCGTGCTCGCGCCCGGCCACATCGCAATCCGCACCTACGAGCGCGGCGTGGAAGACGAAACCCTCGCCTGCGGCACCGGCATGGTGGCCTGCGCGCTGATGCACCACCTGCTTGATGGCGCGCCGTCGCCGATCAAGGTGGATGTGAAGGGCGGTGACACGCTGGAGATCGGTTTTGAGAAAACTGGCGAGACGACGTTCAGGAACGTGACCCTCACCGGCCCAGCGGATTTCGTGTTCGAAGGCGACATTGAGATTTGAGACCGGCTTTATTCCTAACGGCTGCGCTCCATGAAACAGCCCAAGCTCATTCTGATCGGCGGTCCGAACGGCGCGGGGAAGACGACGTTCGCGAGAGAAATTCTCACAACCGACCTCAAGGGCTTGAGGTTTTTGAATGCCGACGAAATCGCGCGCGGCCTATCGCCCTTCGACCCGGACCGGGTTGCTCGGAAAGCTGGCCGCATCTTGCTGGGGGAGATCGCCGAGCTTACAAGCTCCGCCGAAGATTTCGCCTTGGAGTCCACGCTTTCGGGTCGTTCCCACGCTCACATTCTCCAGCGCGCCAAGGATGCCGGTTACTGTATTACGCTGCATTTCCTATGGATTCCCAGCGCCAAGGTGTCGTTGGCGCGGGTGCGCCAGCGGGTGAAGAAAGGCGGCCATAACGTCCCCATCGTCGATATCATGCGCCGCTACGACCGCATCATGAAGAATCTCATCGAACTTTACCTCCCCTTGGCGGATCGCTGGGGGGTGTGGAGTTCCGAAGCCCTCCGGTTTAGCGCCTTGGCAAACTCCGAAACCCACGCTATCACTGACGTCGAAGCCTTCCTCACAGGTTCATGATTGCGCCGAAACAGCCCACGCCATTGCGGCCGATGAAAATGTCCGAACTTCCGGACGACATGCGGCAAGCGCTGCTGGCCCAGCACCGCGCTGCTCGCAAGCTCCGCGCCGAGCACCGGCGCTTGGGCCTCCCCATCATCGTTTGGAGAGACGGCAAGGTGGTCGAGGAGCCGGCCTGATTTTCCGCGGCGAAACCGCCATCAGGGGTTGAAGAGCGGCGCGGGATGTTCATTCTCCGCGCGCCATGACCTTCCGAGGCACCTACACCGCGCTCATTACACCCTTCCGCGAAGACCGAGTCGATACGGCCGCTTTCAAAGCCCTGATCGACCGTCAAGTCGCCGCTGGAATCACGGGCATCGTGCCGGTCGGAACCACCGGTGAGTCGCCGACCGTCGATACGGACGAACACATCGAGATCATCCGCCTCGCCGTGGAGTACGCCGCCGGCCGCTGCCAAGTCATCGCTGGCTCCGGTGCGAATGCGACCAAGGAAGCGATCGAGCTCACCCAGGCCGCGGAGAAGGTCGGCGCGACCGGCACCCTGCAGGTCTGCCCTTACTACAACAAGCCCTCCCAGGAAGGCCTCTACCTTCACTTCCGCGCCGTCGCAGAAAACACCTCGCTGCCGGTGATGCTTTACAGCGTTCCCGGCCGCAGCGGCATCGAGATCGGCGTGGAAACCACCGCCCGCCTCGCCGCGGATTGCAAGAATATCGTCTCGATCAAGGAAGCCGGTGGCTCCGTCGAGCGCGTGAACCAGCTCTTCCAAGCCGTCCCCGCGGACTTCTCGATCCTTTCCGGCGATGACCCGCTGACCTTGCCCTTCATGTCCTGCGGCGCGGTCGGCCTCGTGTCTGTCGCCGCCAACCTCGTCCCGGAAGTGCTCGTGAAGCTCGTCCAGACCTGCCTCGACGGTGATTTCCCCGCCGCCCTGGCCCAGCAGAAGAAGTGGTATCCCCTCTTCCGCGGGCTGATGTCGCTGGAAGTGAACCCCGTCCCGATCAAGGAAGCCGTAGCTCTCCAAGGCCACTGCGGCAGAGAACTCCGCCTGCCCCTTGCGCCGCTCGATGACGCACGGCTCGAACAGCTCCGGAAGCTTCTTCGTGATTTCTCGCTGCTTTCTTGAGGCTAAAGCATGATTTCAGCATTGGATTTTTCATCTATTTGAGGAATCTTTCCACATGCGACTCACCATCGACATTGACGAGAAGGTCCTCGACGAGGTGATGAAATACACCGGCGAGACCAAGAAGGGTCCGGCCGTGCTCAAGGCCGCCACGGACTTCCTGCGTCGTGGAAGAATCAATGAGTTCACCCGCCGGGTCATGGCAGGTGAATTCGATTTCCCGATGACCAACGAAGAACTGGAGTCCGCCCCTTTGGAGGACCATTCCGCCGATGGTGCTGATCGATAGCAGTGCTTGGGTGGAATTCTTCCGCAAGAAGGGCGATCTGGGCGTGAAGCTCGCGGTCGCGAACCTGCGGAATGAAATGCAGGCCGCCGTTTGCGGGCCGGTGGCGATGGAAATCCTCGGCGGGGCCTTGGAAGAACACCGCGAAGCGATTGGCAGGGACTTTTCCCTGCTTCCTTGGCTCCGCACCGATGAACGCCTTTGGCTCGACTCCGCAGCGCACTACGCGAAGCTCCGCACCCACGCCGTGACCGCGCCTTGGAATGACGTGCTCATCGCGACCTTCTCGCTCTGGAAAGGCTGCCGCCTTTACGCTCCTGACAAGCATTTCGCGCTAATGGCACCCATCCTTGGACTCAGGCTTTACGAACCGGGCCCCAATGGCAATTACAGCCCTGAAAGAGACGCTTCCTTATGATCCAACTTCTCGTCACCGGAAAGTCCGGCCGCATGGGCCAAGCCGTCATCCAGGCTGCCAGCCATGAACCCGCCGTCCTGGTTACCGCGACCCATGACGCCGGCGAAAACCTCGTCGCGGCGATCGCCCAGGCGAACACGGTCATCGACTTCACGATGCACAAGTTCACCGGCGAGCTGCTGGAGGCTGCCCTGAAAAGCGGCACCCATCTGGTGATCGGCACCACCGGCCACACCGATGACGAGCGCGCCGCGATCCGCGAGGCCTCGGCGAAGCTGCCGATCGTCTACGCGCCGAACTTTTCGATCGGCGTGAACACGCTCTTCTGGCTCACGCAAAAGGCCGCGCAGATCCTTACGCAGGATCGCTTCGACATCGAGGTGACGGAAATGCACCACCGCCACAAGATCGACGCCCCGTCCGGCACGGCGCGCCGCTTGTTGGAGATCCTCAACGAGGAAACCGCCACCAGTTACGACAAGGACGTCGCCCACGGGCGATTCGGCAATGTCGGCCCGCGCCCGCCGCGGGAAATCGGCATGCACACCTTGCGTGGCGGCGATGTCGTCGGCGACCACACCGTGATGTTCGCCGCCGATGGCGAGCGCGTGGAGCTCACCCACAAGGCCAGCTCGCGACTGACCTTCGCCGCCGGTGCCGTCCGCGCCGCGGTCTGGCTCTACGACAAGCCGGCCGGCCTCTACGACATGCAGGACGTGCTGGGGCTGAGGTGAGACAACAGACGCCACACCTGAAGACCTCAGACTTGAGAAAGGCCACGTCGATCCAACCTCCAGTCTTCTGCCTGTCCTCTTGAAGTCTTCTGTCTCCAAAGTGGGCGTCGCCCTCGGCTCGAATCTCGGCAACCGCCTGCGTCACCTGCAGGACGCCCGTGACTTGCTGAAGAATCTCGCCGCGCCCGGCAGCTTCCGGCAGGCCCCGGTCTATCAGACCGAACCGGTCGCGTGCCCGCCCGATTCGCCGGACTTTTACAATACCGTGGTCGAGTTCGATTACGCGGGAACCGCCCATGACTTGTTGGACGCAACCCAAGGGATCGAATTCCGGCTCGGCCGCGCGGCAAATCCAGAGCGCAACGCCCCGCGCGTCATCGACGTGGACATCCTCTACTTCGGCGACGAGCGGATCGATGGCGGAATCCTCGATCTCCCCCACCCCCGGCTGACCTCGCGGCGCTTCGTGCTCCAGCCACTGACCGACCTCCACCCGGAACTGGTGCTGCCGGGCGATCAAGTTTCGATTGCGGAACACCTCCGCCACCTTGATTCTGAGGAGCCGCCGCTCGCCACCGTGCAGGCAGTGTGGTAGTGGAAATCCCCGATCTCCCCAATCTCTCAATTTTTTCCAAACCCTTGTCCGCTCCCGAAAAAGCCGCTGCCCTCGCCGCCCGGAAGCACGCCGGTCCGCCAGTGACGATGCTGACCGCCTACGACTACCCCACCGCGCGGTTGTTCGACGAAGCGGGCATTGACGCCCTGCTGGTCGGCGACTCACTGGGCATGGTCGTCCTTGGCTACCCGAACACCACCCACGTCACGTTGGAGCACATGCTTCACCATGTGGCGGCAGTCGCTCGTGCGAAGCCAAAGGCGCTGGTGATCGGCGACCTCTCCATCGGTACCTACCCCGATCCCGCGACCGCCTTGGCAAACGCCCGCAAGCTCGTCGAGGCCGGTGCCGAGGCCGTGAAGCTCGAAGGCGGCCTCCGCCAGGCCTCCAAAGTCCGGGCCATCGTCGAAGCCGGCATTCCCGTCTGCGGTCATCTTGGCATGCTGCCGCAGCGCGTGCTGGAGGAAGGCGGCTACCGGAAAAAGGGCAAGACCCCCGAGCAAAGCGCTGCCCTGCTCGAGGGAGCGCAGGCCCTCGTCGATGCCGGAGTCTTCGCCATCGTGCTGGAAAGTGTGGTGCCAAAGACCGCCGAATGGCTCACCTCGCAGCTTGCAGTGCCCACCATCGGCATCGGCTGCGGCGACCATACGTGTGACGGCGAGGTCGCGGTCGCCACCGACCTCATCGGCACCTTTCCTTGGTTCGTCCCGCCGTTCGCCAAGCCTGAAGCGAACCTTTCCCCGCAAATCACCGCTGCGGCAGCCGCCTACAAAGCCCGCGTCCAGAACTGCCCTGCCCTTGGTTAGTCCCGAAAAGCAAGCCGCCCTCGACGCCCGGATGGCCAAGCTGCGCATCGCGGAGGACGATCTTGTCGAAAAGTTCGTCCTCGGCTCCGGCGCTGGCGGGCAGAAGATCAACAAGACCTCGTCCTGCGTTTACCTCAAGCATGTCCCGAGCGGCATCGAGGTGAAGTGCCAGGCCCACCGGTCGCGGGAAATGAACCGCTTCCAAGCCCGGCACGACCTGTGCGACCGGCTGGAGGGCATCCGCAAGGAAAAGGTCCAGGCTCAGATCGACGCCGTCGAAAAGCTCCGCCGCCAGAACCGCCCGCTCTCCCGCCGCTCGAAGCAGCGCTCGGTCGTGGAGAAGCGCAAGACCTCGCAAAAGAAGTCGATGCGCCGCTCGCCCGGACGAGACGATTGATTGATTTTCCGCCAACCACTGCTCATTCTGCTTTCATGAAAGCCTACCTCGACTTGATGCGCGATGTCCTCCAGCACGGCGAGGAACGCCGCGACCGCACCGGCACCGGCACGCTTTCCGTCTTCGGCCGTCAGGCCCGCTACGATCTCCGCGAGGGCTTTCCCTGCCTCACGACCAAGAAGCTCCACCTCCGCTCGATCATCCACGAGCTGCTATGGTTCCTGAAAGGCGACACCAACGTCGCCTACCTCCAGCAGAATGGCGTGCGCATCTGGGACGAGTGGGCCGATGAAAGCGGCGAACTCGGCCCGGTCTATGGCCGCCAGTGGCGCTCCTTCCCCACGCCGGATAAAGATGGCCGCACCGTCGATCAGATCGCCGAGCTCGTCCACGGCCTGCGCGGCGACCCGCATTCGCGCCGCCATCTCGTCGTCGCGTGGAATCCCGGCGAGGTCAACCGCATGGCGCTGCCGCCTTGCCATTGCCTGTTCCAGTTCTTCGTCCACGAGCCGGACTCGGATCGCCCCGGCCTCTCCTGCCAGCTCTACCAGCGCTCGGCCGACCTGTTCCTCGGCGTGCCCTTCAATGTCGCCTCCTACGCCTTGCTCACGATGATGCTGGCTCAGGTCTGCGGCTACGAGGCGCGCGAGTTCATCCACACCTTCGGCGACTTGCACCTCTACAAGAACCACCTCGACCAGGCGAACGAGCAGCTCACCCGCGCACCGCGCGCGTTGCCGAAAATGTGGATCAATCCGAAGGTCCGCGAACTCGACGACTTCACCTTTGACGACTTCCGGCTCGAAAACTACGACCCGCACCCGCACATCAAGGCGGAGGTCTCGGTTTGACCCATGTTCCGCTTCGAGCACCGCGAGCAGCCCCCGATCAGTAACCGCCACTTCGTGCTGCGGATGCTGCGCAGTGCGGCGATCGCCGGCGGCATCATTTGCTCGGCGCTGATGGTGGGCATCGCCGGCTACCACTGGATCGGCGGGCTCGGGTGGGTCGATGCCTTTCTCAATGCCTCGATGATCCTCGGCGGCATGGGACCGGTCGATCCCATGCCGAATGACATGGGAAAAATCTTCTCCGGCTGCTACGCGTTGTTTTCCGGGCTGGTCTTCATCGCGCTGGCAGGTTTCCTCGTCGCGCCGGTCGCACATCGCGTGCTGCACCGATTCCACTACGACGCCGAAGAAGACTCATGATGCGCCTGATCGCCATCGTCGCCATGACCCCGGAGCGGGTGATCGGGCGTGACGGAACCTTGCCGTGGCACCTGCCCGAGGACCTCGCGTTCTTCAAGCGCACCACCTCCGGCCACCCGATCGTCATGGGCCGGAAAACCTACGATTCGATCGGCCGGCCGCTGCCGAAGCGCCGCAATATCGTCGTCACCCGCGATCCATCGTGGTCGGCGGACGGGGTGGAAACAATCCAAGGGCCAGAGCAGCTTTCCACGCTCGACCTCGACGGCGACGTCTTCATCATCGGCGGGTCCGGCATCTACGCGGCGTTCCTTCCGCAGCTCGACGAACTCCTCGTTTCCCACGTCCACCATCCCTACCCCGGCGACACCCGCTTTCCCGAATTCGCCCACCTTTTCCAAGAACCCGAGCCCGTCGAATCGCACGATGCCTTCGAGGTGCTCCGCTACCGCCGACTCTAACATTTCTCTCGCCATGGCCCAAACATTCGAACTCGAAGGCACCCTCAAGCACCTCTACGACACGCAGACCTTTGCCAGCGGCTTCGCCAAGCGCGAATTCGTCGTGGAAGTCCCGGACGGCAAGTATCCGCAGATGCTCAAGTTCGAGTGCGTGAAGGACAAGATCTCGATGCTCGATGGCGTGAGCATCGGCGACTCGGTGAAGGTCGCCTTCGACATCCGCGGCAGCGAATACAAGGAGCGCTTCTACGTGAACCTGAACGCCTGGAAACTGACCAAGGCCGACGGGTCCGGCGGCAGTTCCGCCAGCGACGACGGCGGACGCCACAATTCCAGCTTCGACTCCCAGTTCGACAACGAACCGGACGCCTCGGACGACATTCCGTTCTAAGGAATCAGCCGGCGGATTCCGTCGAGCGCCGCTTGGCTGACGGCCAGCTTGAAGTCCTTGCGGTTGCGCGGGGTGATCTGTTTCAAAGCGATCGTCTCGCGGCCTTTCGCCGCCCATGCCAGCCAGACGGTACCGACCGGCTTTTCCGGCGTGCCGCCGTCCGGGCCGGCGATGCCGGTCACCGCGACCGCGATGTCCGCGCCGCTCACACGCAGCGCGCCCTCGGCCATCGCCTGGGCCACCGGCTCGCTGACCGCACCGTGGGCATCGAGAAGTTCTTGCGGAACTCCGAGCACATCGCGCTTCGCCTCGTTTGCGTAGGTGACGAATCCATGCGTGAAAACCGCGCTGCTGCCGGCCACGTCGGTGATCCGGTTTGCGATCAAGCCCCCGGTGCAGCTTTCCGCGGTGGCCAGCTTCAGGCCGCGCTCGGTCGCCCGCCGGACCACGGTGGCTTCCAGTGACGAGCCGTCCTCGGAAAAGATGTTCTTTGCGAACTTCGCCATGGTAATCTCCCGGCCCGCTGCGATGGCCGGCGGGTCACCGATCAGCCGCAGGTCCACTTCGCCAACCCGCGCGCAGTAGCCGACCTCCAAGCCGGGAATCGCGGCAAGCTCGGCATCGATTTCCTGCTGGAGATCGCTTTCCCCCACCCCGGTGATCTTCATTTCAAGGAGTCCCGGCGGCATCGCCAGGCCCGCCAAGGCGATCAGCCGCGGCGCGACCTCGGCCCGGAACATCGGATAGAGTTCACGCGGCGGCCCCGGCAAAAGGAACACCGCGCAGTTCGCCGCACCATTGAGCCGCGGCGGAATGTAGAGCCCCGGTGCCGTCCCATTGGGATTGGGAAGGACATCCGCGCCCACAGGCACCTGCGCCTGCTTGCGGTTCGAGTCGGCCATCACCTTGTTCCGCACGGCAAAGAAAGCTTCCAGCGAGCGGATCGCCGCTTCGTCCTCGATCAGCTCGATCCCCAGCACCTCCGCCGCCGCCTCGCGCGTCAGGTCATCGCTGGTCGGCCCGAGGCCGCCGGTGACGATCACGGCATCGGCTCGCGACACGCATTCCCTCAAGGCCTGGGTGATCGCCTCGCCGTCCGGCACGGTGGTCAGGCGCTGGACGCGCATGCCCAGCTTGAACAGCTCCTCACCGAACCACTTGCCGTGGGTGTTGAGGACTTTTCCCAAGAGCAGCTCCGTCCCGGTCGTCAGAATCTCGATGCGCACAGGCGGAGACAGAAGACCGGACGGCGAAAGACGCAAGGCTGGAAGCCCAAGATTCCCAATCACAAACCCTCCGAGGGCGTGAAGAACTCCTTGCTGCGGTCATGCGCATTGAATTCCTCGACGATCTTCCCCAGCCACTCCTTGTCCGCCTCACCGCATTTGAGAATTACCGGTGCCTTGGCTCGCCGCTCGCCCAGACATCGGCGAACACATTCCAAGGATGCGCAGACGATCTTCCCTTTGATCCTGTCGCGATCCTCGGCGAGGCCGCTGGCTAACCCCTCGGCCAATACAAACTTCGTAGCGTCCAGCGTCACCTCTGGCGGCGGAGGGTTCTGAGCCCCCTGATCGTTCAGCGAAAACTTCAATCCGCAGATCGAAGCCAGATTCAAATCCTCCTTGGCCTGCTCCAGATTATCCGTCGGCGGGACGTTCCGCTGGTCGATCAAATCCAACGACGACGACGCACTGCTCGAATACCAATGGAGGCAGGTCACCTCCGCGATCACGATGTCGATCGTCGAGTGCCCAATGAGCGGCTGATAGGTCGCCGTGAGAGTCGAATGTCCGGCCGTGGCAGTCTGAATGAAAGCCCACACAGGGGCGATCCATCGGAGTATGTTCATGTTTCAGCCTCATCCCTAGCGCATGCCCGCGCCCGGAGGAAGCGGCCAATCGCTCACCCTTTCCAATCGATCTCCTTCGCGTCCGCCCACAGGTCTTCCAGACCGTAGTAGTCGCGCAGTTCCTCGTGCATCACGTGGACCATCACATCGATGTAATCCAGCACGACCCACTTGGTGTCGGCGTTGCCCTCGGAATTTGCCGGTTTCGCGCCGTGCCATTCTTCCACGTGGCCGCGGACGTCCCGCAGGACCGCCCGCAGGTGCGGCATCGAGGTTCCCGAGCAGACGACCATGAAATCGGTCAAATTCGAGAGCCCGCGCAGATCCCACACACGGATTTTGTCCGCCTGGATTTCGTCCGCCGCTTTCGCGCACGCCTTTGCCAATTCGAGTCCTTCTACAGCCATATCATCCCGCTCGGGGCGCGGACCCTAGCGCGTCCGAGCGGCTTGGCCAATCAATTTCAAAGTGTGTCTCCGGGGTTGATTCGCCCCCCGGCTTCCGCATTTCTTCGTGGCCGTGAAACTCGTCTCCTGGAACGTCAATGGCATCCGCGCCACCCTCGGAAAAGGCCTCCCCGAATTTGTCGCCTCCGAGCGCCCGGAAATCCTCTGCCTTCAGGAAACCAAGGCCCGCGAGGAACAGGTCGCGTTGCCGCTGGAATTCGGCGGCTACCACAGCTTCTGGAATTCCGCGGAAAAACCCGGCTATTCCGGCGTGGCCGTTTTCACCCGCGACAAGCCCATCGCCGTGAAGCACGGCATGGATATCGCCGATCACGACCGCGAGGGCCGCGTGCTGACCCTGGAATATCCCGACTTCTACCTGGTGAACGTTTACACCCCGAATGCCCAGGACGAACTCCGGCGCCTGCCCTACCGGTTGCAGTGGGACGAGGCCTTCCGCCTCTACCTGCTGGCGCTCGAGGCGGCCGGTAAACCGGTCATCTTCTGCGGCGACCTAAACGTCGCCCACAACGAAATCGACCTCGCCCGGCCACGGGAAAACCGCAAGAACGCCGGCTTCAGCGACGAGGAACGCGCCAGCTTCACGAAGCTCCTCGGCAGCGGCTTCCACGACACTTTCCGCCACTTTTACCCGGACAAGGCCGGTGCCTACTCGTGGTGGAGCTTCCGCGGCGCAGCCCGCACCAACAATGTCGGGTGGCGGATCGACTACTTCGGTGTGACCAAGGGCATGCTCGGCAACCTCAAGGAGGCCTCGATCCTACCGCATGTCACCGGCTCCGATCACTGCCCGGTGACATTGACGCTGGGTTGAAAGCGAGCGCTTGGAGAATTGCGGGCGATTTGCCATGGTGCCACCATGAAGGCGATTCCCCTCCTCGCGCTCCTGTTTGCTTCCAGCCCTTCCGTGGCCCCCGCCGCCGTCACGCTGTTTCAAACCGATAACTTCGACGCCCTCGGCGGATGGACCAGCGGCGGCCCGAATCCCAACCCGCCCGTCATTTTCGCCGACTCCGGCCCGCTCGGCGGCGGCGACTCGTCGCTGCGGGTCACCGCGAATGGCGGAGGTGCCGGCGGGCGATTGGTGACTTTCAACCGCACGACTTGGACTGGCGACTTCACCGGCGAAGGCGTCACCACGATCATGGCGGACCTCCGCAACCTCGGAACCAGTTCGCTTTCCGTCCGGATCGCCTTCAACGGTCCCGGCGGCTGGTGGATCACGGCCGCGGAATCCGTCCCCGCCTCTGCCCCCTGGGGGAATTTCGACTTCGACATCCGCGCCGTCTCACTGGTGGCCTCCGATAGCGGGACGAATGCCGTGGCGACCCTCGCCAACGTGACCGAAATGCGCATTCTCCACTCGCCCGACCCCGACCACACGGGCGTGGCACTCTCCAGTTCGATGCTCATCGACAACATTACCGCGGTCCCCGAGCCCTCGGCACTGATCCTGCTCGCCTGGAGCCCTCTGCTTCTGAAACGGAAACGTCGGTTTGCAAAAAATGCGATTCCGTGAAGCATTACCCGCTCATGCTGCGGTTCCTCTTACACCTGCCCGTGCTCCCGGTGCTGCTTGTCATGGCCGAGCCCGTGGCCGCAGTGCCCTATTTCTACGGCATCTGGCAGCTCGGGAATGACGAGGGCACGCCGAATGAATTCGGCAATCCGACCTGGTCGTCCAACCCCGCGCCCGGTTCGAATATCGCCAGGGACGACGACTTCTACCGCGCCGGCACCTACCCCGGCTTCGGCCCCATCGGGGACGAGCCGCTCTCAAATTTCGAGCGCGAGATCACTTCCGGCGATCCGCGCAACCGCATCCACTTTCCGCTCACCGTCGCGCAGGCGGCGTCATCCTCGCGGCTAAAGCTGACCCTCGACCTGATCTGGGGCGGCTGGTCCACGCCGGGCTTCGGCACCCACAATGTGGTCGTCACCATGAACGGCCAGCCGGTGGCCACGTTCAACGGCATCACGTGGAATCGCACGCTGGAGATGACCTTTCCGGCCGCCTCGGTGAATGCGGTCACCGGGCCGAACGTCATCCAGATCGAACGCACCGGCGGCACGGCCGGCGGCTGGGTCGGCTTCGATTACCTGAAGCTCGACCACGATCCCACTGGCATGGCGGATGCGGATGACGATGACTTGCCGCGGTGGTATGAGGAGAGCTTCGGCCTCAGCGAAAGCAATCCCGCCGATGCCGCCGCTGATCCGGATGGCGATGGGCGGACCACGTTCGTCGAGTACCAAGCCGGCACCAATCCAACCGACGCCGACACCGACAACGACGGCATTTCCGACTCCGCGGAGATCCCACTCGGCACCAATCCCCTGCTCCGCGATACCGACGGTGACGGGATTTCCGATGGTGCCGAAACCACCACCAATCGCCTGCTCACGGACAGCGATGCCGACGGCTACCCCGACAACATCGAGCTCGAGCAAGGCAGCAATCCCGCTTCCGCCGCGTCGATGCCCTTTGGCTTCTCCGGCTCGATCGCCCTCCAGTTTGTGGCCGAGTCGCAGCAGTCCGCCATCCTGCCCGCGGGCGATCCCGCCGGTTTCTTCCGCTTTCCCCACTGGAATGTATCGCCGCCGCTACCCCAGTGGCGGGCGGACGGGGTCACCACCCCGGGCAGCCTGTCGTCACTGAAGAACAACCGGGGCCAGGCCACGGATGCCGCCGCGAGTTGGAGCTGCCACTACGCCAGCCCCGGCCTGCACAAGGGCACCAGCAATGAGCGGCTCTACAACGGGATGATTCACACCCAGGTAAAGGGCACCGTGAATTCGAACGGTGTCGTCACCACCGCGTTCAATCTGCCCGCGACCCTTTCGCTCACCGGCATTCCATACTCCTCCTATGACCTTCTTGTGTATGTCGGCTCCACCTACCCGGGTGAAAAGTCGATCCTCACCCGCCAAGGCGAGGCGGCCGGTCGCGCCATCCTCTCAGCCTCCAATCCTCCTTTCCGCGGGTTCACTGAAGTCACGTCCACCACTGCCTTCCAGTCCGGGAACTTCGTCCGCTTTCGCGGCCTGACCGGGGCCAGCCAATCCCTCACCCTCACCACCGTCGCCACGCCGACCCCGCCCTTGCCCGGGCCGCAGGGACAGTTGGTCACCGTGGATTACTACAACAGGTCCGGCTTCCACGGCATTCAGATCATCGATACCTCGACCGATGCCGATGGCGACGGAATGAAGGACGCGGTGGAAATTGAACACCGCCTGAATCCCACCGTTCCCGATGCCCTCGCGGATGCCGATGGCGATACGGTTTCGAATGCCGCCGAACTCGCCGCGGGTACCGACCTCCACCATCGCGACACCGACCGCGACGGCATCCCGGACAACAGCGATGCCGGCCCGCTCGATCCGGACCGTGATGACGACACGCTGCTGGATGGCGACGAGGTGAATGCCTCCCCTTTCCCCTCGCTGGCCAATGATGCCGATAGCGATGACGACGGCTACAATGACGCACTCGAACGCGCCGCGGGCACGAACCCGATGTCCGCCGCGAGCGTCCCGCCGCCAGTGCCCACTTGGAATGCCGCCACCCGGACCTGGCGCTGGCAGATTGACAATATCCGCCTGCTCTGGAACCACTCGCAGTCGATGGTCGGCGCGCTGGAGGGCAGCGACACCATGCTTGGCGAGGCAGTGGCCCAGGTGAACCATGGCGGCTGGAGCAAATCGGTCGGCATCGGCCTGCGCTATCGCGATGGCCGCGTGACCTACCGCTTCCGCTGCATTGAGGGACTGTTCCGCGTTCCGGAGATCCCGGACAATCCCCTCGATACGGATGATGGCTACTGGGGCAGCGACTGGAATGTTCCGCCCTTGGACCGCACGAAGGATTTCGGCTTCAGCGGCTTTGGCACGGGCGACGACTCCAAGCCGCTGCGGATGGAATTCTCCGCCACACAACCCAACGCAGGGACGAACGCGTGGACGCTGAATTTCCTGATCGCCGATCTCACGGTTCCCGACGTACCCGTGACCCTCGCATCCCAATCGTGGACCGGTGCCCAAGCGATGGAGCCATCCCTCTCGAACGGCACCGCGGTATGGACCAATGCCAATGGAGTCGCCGGCGCCTTCGACGTGACACTCGAAACCGGAGTGGACGCCTACATCTCTCCGAGCGCCCTCGGAGCCATCGACACCGACAACGACGGCATGCCGGACTCGTGGGAAACCACCCACACCTTCAACATCGGCAGCGCCGCCGATGCCACGTTGGATGCCGACGCCGATGGCCTCACCAACTTGAAGGAGTTCCTCGCCGGCACCAACCCGCGCGACTCCGACAGCGATGACGACGGTGCATCCGACGCCATCGAACTCCATCGCGGGGCCAATCCCCTATCCGCCGCGAGCAAGCCCGCCTGGTTCAACTTCACCGGCAATCTCGCCGACCTCGATGGCAACGGACTTTCCGATGCCTGGACGCTGTGGTCCGGCGGCATTTCACGCGCGGCAGGTGCCGATGATGACGGCGACGGCATGAGCAATCTGGAGGAAAGCGAAGCGGGCACCGATCCCGATGATCCCTCTTCAAGGATCGACCTCAAGACGTGGCGCGAGAATGGCAACCTCGTCCTCTCGTGGACCGACTTGCCGCTGAAAGCGTTCGGCATCGAGACCAGCCCGACGCTCTCCGATTGGCAAAGCGCGACCGGCTTGCCGGCCTCCAGCATCGCCGACGGCCGGCGGAAACTCGTGATCCCGGCCGGAATGCTGCCCGCCGGGAGCAACTACTATCGCACGGAGATCCTGCCGAAGGATTCCGATGGCGACGGCGTCGAGGACTGGGCGGAGACCACCGTGATCGGGTCGTCTAACAGCACCACCGACACTCTCTCCCAATCGATCGTCCGCGCGAATGGCCAGACCCTTTCGGGCGATGCTGCAGCGCTGTTGGATAAGGTCCAGGGTTCGTCTCCTTCGGGCGGTTCTTCCGGTTCAAGCGCACCCGGCACGCCGTCACCGGTGAATGCCTCGCGGTTCCTGATGCAATCCACCTTCGGGCCCACCCCCGATGACATCGCGAAGGTCCGCCAGCTCGGATATGCAGGATGGATCAACGAACAGCTCACCCTGCCCACATCCTTCCACACGCCCTACATCGTCGAAGCGAAGCGCGATGCCGTCGGTGCCCACATCGACCGGACGTACAACTACAGCGACCAGGACAAGTTCCTCTTCGGCAACAATGCCACCACGCCCTTCGCCCGCGCCGCCATCGGAGGTCAGGACCAGCTCCGCCAGCGCATCGCTTTCGCCCTGTCCGAAATCCTCGTCGTTTCACGCCGCGACGCGAATCTGGAGGAGCGCTCCGAAGGCATCACGCACTACTACGATACTCTGCTCCGCCATTCGTTCGGTAACTACGGCGACCTGCTTCTGGATGTCGCGATGCATCCGGCGATGGGCGCTTACCTGAGCCACGCCGGCAATCAGAAAGCCGACCCGGCCATCCCCCGCTACCCGGACGAAAACTTCGCCCGCGAGCTGATGCAGCTCTTCACCATCGGCCTATGGGAACTCAATCCCGATGGCAGCCGCAAGCTCGACGTCCACGGCGAGCCCATCCCGACCTACGACAATGGCGACATCACCGAGCTCGCCCGCGTCTTCACCGGACTCTACTACGACTCTCCCTATGGCTGGAGCGGCGGAGGCTGGGCCGACGAGCACTACACGAAGCCGATGGTGATGCATGCCGATCGCCACGACTTCGACTCGAAGATTCTCCCCCACGGCTTCGTGGTCCCACCGCGTGAAGCGACCGAAAGCAACGGCCTCCAGGACGTGCGCGACGCCATCGATGCGCTCTTCCGCCATCCGAACACGCCGCCCTTCGTCTGTCGCCAGCTCATCCAGTTCCTGATCACGGACAACCCCTCGCCCGCCTACATCCAGCGCGTGCAAGACGTCTTCGTGAACGACGGCACCGGCAAACGCGGCAACCTCGGCGCGGTGGTGAAGACCATCCTGCTCGATCCCGAAGCGCGCGAGCAACCGCTCTCGCCCACCTTCGGAAAGGTCCGTGAACCGGTGGTGAAGACGATGCACCTCGGCCGCCTCTTCAAGCTCGCGGAGACCCATCCCAACTTCGTCTGGTGGAATTGGACCGAGACCTACTATGGCTTTAGTAAGCAGGAACCGACGAATTCGCCGAGCGTCTTCAATTTCTACACGCCGGTCTATCAGGCCCCAGGCGAAATCCGCAATGCAGGACTGGTCAGTCCCGGCTTCCAGATCGTGGATACTTACTCGTCCATCTCCTTCCCGAACCTGATCTGGGAATACCTTCACCGCGGCTTCCGCTCGTCCTATGACTGGTATTACCCGCTCGACTACTCCGCCACGCTGCTGCTGGCCGAGAACCCGGCGGCACTGGTCGATCACGTGAACCTGCTGGTCTGCGCCGGCACCATGACGGCCCGCACCCGCGGCATCCTGCTCAATGCCGTTTCCCAGTCCTCGCTCGCACCGAAGGAGCGCGTCGCCCTCGCGATCTGGACCGCCATGACCTGCCCCGAGGGTGCCATCCAACGCTGAAGCCCACCATGAACCGCCGCAAGTTCCTCGGAGAAGCCAGTTGCGCCGCGATCGGCTCAACCTCCGTCCTCTCGACGCTGCTCAACCTGACGATGGCGAATCACGCCGCGGCCCAGGGCGGCTTCGGCACGCAGCGCAAGACGCTCGTCTGCGTCTTCATGTCGGGTGGCTGCGACACCTTCAACCTGCTCATCCCCCGCGGCGCTGGCTATGGCGAATATGCCGCCGCCCGGTCGAACCTTGCGATCCCCGAGGGGCAGTTGAAAGCGCTGAACGGCACCAACTTCGGCCTCCATCCCTCGTGCCCGAAGCTCGCCGATCTGTTCAATGGCACCGGCACCGGCGTGCTGGCAGGCAAGAAGCGCGTGAGCATGCTGGCGAACGTCGGCACCTTGATCCAGCCAATCCCTAACAAGAGCGCCTATCTCAACGGCAGCGTCGCCGTGCCCAAGGCGCTCTTTTCCCACCGCGACCAGATCGAGCAGTGGCAAACCTCGGTACCACAAGGCATGCAGGTCCTCTCCGGCTGGGGGGGACGTGCCGCAGACGTCATTCACTCTACCATCAACACCGAGCAAACCGGCAACTTCTACATGCCGATGAATTTCTCGGTCGCCGGCAACTCCGCCTTCCAGATCGGTCAGAGCGAAGGACAGTTCGTCATCACTGGCGGCGGCGCGCTCGCGTTCACGGGCTCGATCGAAAATTCCGCTGCCCTCCAGGCGAAGAAACAAGTGATCGAGCAAACGGTCGCCAGTCCGGTCGAGCAGCATTACTCAAATCTCTTCCACCGCACCCACGGCCGCATCACCGCGAACTCGATGGACCGCGGCAAGGAGTTCCAGCAGCACTTTGCCAATCCCGGCACGCTCAACACCCAGAACGTGACCAACGTGGTGAACAACGCGCCCTTCCCGAACCATTGGATCTCCTCGCAATTCCGCGCCGCCGTGAAGACCATCGCCATCCGCCAGCAGCTCAAGCTGATGCGCCAGACGATGTTCATCGACTTCGGCGGCTGGGACCATCATGCGGAGCTGTTGGAAAACCATGGCAACATGCTCGCGATCCTCGATGGCGCACTCTACGCCTTCCAGTTTTGCCTGGAGACCTTGGGCCTGGCCAACGACGTGATCACCTTCACCGCCTCCGACTTCGGTCGCACGCTGCGCTCGAACGGCCAAGGCACCGACCACGCATGGTCGAGCAATCAGATCGTGATGGGCGGACCGGTCGCGGGGGGACAGGTCCGCGGCACCTTCCCGTCGCTGGTCATCGAGGGCGCGGACGACGTCGGCCGCGGCGGACGCATCTTCCCGAAGCTCTCCGCCGACCAGTATTTCTGCGAGCTGCTGCGCTGGTTCGGCGTCACCCCCGGCGACATGGACATGGTGCTGCCGAACATCGGGAACTTCTACGATCCCTATAGTAGTTCGAACCCGGTCGGCTTCCTCGCGTGAAATCCGGTCGCCGGTTATCCGCCTGGGCATGGGTCGTCGCGCTCGCAGCCCTCGCCCCGCTCACGTGGATGTTCCTGAAAGCACCCCCGGAAGCACCGCGGACCGCTGAAGAATCCACGATTCCGGACCGCACGCACGCCCCCACGCCTCGCACTCCCACTGCCGCCGAGCGACTCCTTGAAGGCTACGCAGATCCTGCGACGCCTCCGATCGAAGACCTGCGGAAGATCCACCGCGTGGCCGCCGGCTACTTCTCCGTGGTGAAGGATGCCAGCCGCTTTCCCATCGGTGGCAACGCCGACCTTTCCGCGGCACTACGTGGCGAGAATTCCAACCGCGAGGTCCTCGTGCCGGAAGGACATCGGGCATTCTCAAAGGAGGGATGGCTCATCGACCGTTGGGGCACACCGTTGGTCGTACATCCGGAAGGATGGAAGCAGCTTGAACTCCGCTCGGCCGGCCCGGACAAGACCCCCTACACTCCGGATGACCTCGTCTTGAAGCCATCCGGTGCCGCTTCCAAATGAGCTTCGCAATCGCGCGCCAAGATTCCGCAAGCGGGCGTTAGCGCCTTCACCGCATGTTCTTCACGCTCTTCCGCGCATGAAGAAACGATTGATCGCCCCCTTGATGGCACTGGCCTTGTCCGGGATGACAGGCAGTGCCGTCGCCTCCACCATCGGCTTGGCCGGTGGAACCATCGTCACCACCTGGGATACCTTCCCCAATACCCCTCCGACTCCCGTCGTATTCTCCAACGATGCGCCGGA
The DNA here is from genome assembly GCF_025950235.1 of Luteolibacter arcticus. NCBI lineage: Bacteria > Pseudomonadati > Verrucomicrobiota > Verrucomicrobiia > Verrucomicrobiales > Verrucomicrobiaceae > Neoluteolibacter > Neoluteolibacter arcticus. The sequence goes on from NZ_JAPDDT010000004.1 coordinate 557,464, forward strand.
CACCAACACCGGCCAAGTCAGCGCCACGCTGAGCGCCACGATGACCGGAGGAAACATCACCGGCGCGGGACAGCGCCTCTACGCAGGCAGCTTCGGCCCGGACTCCTTTCCATTCGACCTCGCGATCAATGGCACCACCAATGAGACGATTCCGATCATCGGCCTTGTCCTCAAGTTCACCCCGCCGTCGGGCGGAGTGGCAGCTTCCGCGAACTTCTTCACCGTGTTGCTCAATGGTGTGGCTGCAAGCCAGCAGGTCTTCACCGGTGCCTCCGTGGAAGGCATGAACAACTTCCAGATCTATCACTGGTATTGGACCGATGCCAATCTGGCCTCCGGCGCGGAAATCCAGTTCACGATCGACAGCGCCGCCGATCACGTGACGCTGGATGCCATTCAGATCGTCCCCGAGCCCGGCTCAGCAGTACTCGGTGCGCTCGGTGCCGCGATGCTGGTGATCCGCCGTCGCCGCAAATAAGCGATACTGCTTTCACCCACGCCGCGCTCGCAACTCCCGTTGCCGGCGCGGCTTCTTCTTCTCTAACAAGAACCGCTCTTCCTCGTCACAACGGGATGCCTCCTTCTTCGTCCCAACGGGACGGCTCATAATAGCCCGGCACGAAGTGCCGGGTAAACCGGCGTCGAGCATCGTGTCCCAACGGGACACCTTATGCGTCTGGCGGATGTCTGTTAGACAGGCTCCGAAGCCTCGGCTGAGGGCTTTTCGCTGGGGCGTCCCATCATCCCATACATCCCCGTCCCTCTCAACAAACCCGACCCACCTCCCCCCTACGGCTTCGACAAACGAAAGAACCCACGGCCCGAAGCATTCGGCGCGGCACTGACCTGCCAGCTCCCTGAACTCTGGGTCGCTCCAATCACCTGCGTCCACGGCCCTGCCAAGCTCTCCGCGGTTTGCAACACCCAGCCGCCACTATCCGCCACCGGCCAGCGAAGATCGAAGGAATTACCCGTCGCCGTGAGCGTCAAAGCCGGAGGAGCCGCAGGCGCCACAGCTCTCGTGATCACCAGTTGCGGCGCGTAGCCCGGGAACTCCATCGAGGCGAACGTCACATTGAGCGCAATGCTCTCGCTTTGCGCCTGCAGCGCAAAGCCGTGATTCGCGACACCGCCCGATGCCCATGCGACCACCAGCGGCGTCACATCGATCTCCGTCCACGACCCCGACGAACCCGCAGGCACCACCAGCAGACCGGCGGAGTCCGCAGCCAGGAAATGATTCCAACGCAACGTGGGATTCGTGATCGTCCACGCCGCAGTTTGGCGGAAGACCTCGACATTTCCCGGAGTCAACGCGCCAAACGCGGGATCCGGCGGAACCACGAAAAGCCGCAGCTTCGCGGCGCCGATCTCCCCGGAAGGAATCGCGAGGCCGGTGAGGTTGAACTGGATCAGCGAGCGCTGGGAGTGCGGCGATCCCGCGCCGCTGGAATTGATTCCCAAGGTGGATGTCGTGCCCGTGGGCCGGTCGCTATAGGAATAAATGTCACTGTCCTTCGCGGAAGTCAGCGTGACGGTATCACCGGTGGCAGTCAGGCTGCACGCGAGCATCAGGATGGCGGATCTCATGAAGTCTTGTTAGAAGGTTTTGGTGAAGGACAGGCTGAAGTTCCGGCCCGGTGCCGTGGAGCGATCGGAGGTGGCGTTGCCGCCGAGATGACCGTTGCCGCGACGCACGGAGCCCCATGCCCAGTACTTCTCGTCGAAGATGTTGTTGAAGCCGGCATGGATGGCCACCGTCTCCGTCGGTTCCCACCACGCGGCGAGATCGAGGGTGAACCAGGCGGGCGGCCGGAAAAACGCTCCCTGATTGGTGGTATCGTCCACCCGCGTCACCTCCGCGGTGTAGATGCCTGACAGCCGCGCGCCAAAGCGCCCCTCGGGATCCTCGTAGCCGATGAAGCCGGCGGTCTTCCACGGCTCGATCGAGTTCAGCGGGACGTCGTCGGTCAGGTTGTTGCCGATCGACTTGCCGGTGGCCAATCCGAGCTGCCAGCCCTCGGCCTTGTCGTGGAAATGACCCGCCTCCAGCATGCCGCCGAGTTCGAAGCCGTAGATCTCCGCTTCGCCGCGGTTCACCGTCGTGACGATCTCCCGGCCATCGTCATCCAGCTCGCCGGTCGGCACGCCATTCTCGATGAAGTCGCGGTAGTTCGTGTAGAAGACCGACGCTTGGAAACGCCCGGCATCTCCCTCCGCCTTAAAGCCGAGCTCGAAGGCATCGCTTTGCTCTTCCTCCAGCGAGGGATTCGGGATCGTCAAGGCACCCGCGGGATTCCCACCGGAGGGCGGGTGATCGAAGACCATCGACAACTCCTCGGCAGTCGGATTCCGCACGCCGTGGGCATAGGTGCCATACCATTGGACGATCTCCGTGGGCTTCCACGCGAGATTCAGGCGGGGCGAGACGGAGAAGTTCTCGTAATCGGTCGGCGGCTCCTGACCAAAGCGACCGAGCGCAGCGAGACGATCGAGATAGGCTTGGTTCGGGTCCGGCTTGATCCCCTGCCAATCGAGCCTGAGCCCGGGAGTGACGAACCACTGGCCGTCGATCTTGATCTCATCCTGCAGGAACACACCCGTGCGGATGGTGTCCGTCGGAGCGAAGGACGTGCGGTTCACGTCATCCGACATGCCGGAGTCAAGACGGGTGAAGCGATTGCTTCCGCTCTCCAGCGAGAGATCGATGCCAGCCATCCCGGCGTGGGTCACGCGACCGCTGCCGCCGAATTCACGGCGAGCCACCGACGATAGCCCCATGATGTCGGTGTCGAAACTGATGCGCTGCTGGCGAGGCCGCTCGGTGCCGGGAATCGGCACGCCGTCGATCACAAACGGCTTCGAGGCCGAGTCATTCTCGCTGACGGTGCCGGCATGCTGCCAGTAGGCGTGGCTGTCGAGCTGATCGACCCAGGCGGACTCGGACTGCGGCGTCCATTGCCACTTCAGGCTCGCACGCTGGCGATCCAGGAGCTGATTGTTATAGACGTAGTCGTTGAAGACAGGAAACTTCGACGACGCTGCGCTGCGGACATCGGTGAAGGCCTCGCGCTCGAATGCTTCCAACGCGAGCCGGAAGACATGATCACCGAGGACGTGCTCCGCTTTCAGCAACGCGGAGTTCGAAGTGAAGTCCGCCGGGTTCGGCGGCTCGACGCCATTGTTCGCCGTCTCCTCACCATGGCGGCCGGCATAGAGCAGCATCACCGAAGTATCCCCCTTCCTCACGGCTCCCCCCACTTGACCGGCAATGCTCTCATTCGCGGAGAAGTACTGCGTTCGCAGTAGTCCACCGGCGTTGCGTCCGGTCAGCATGCTCGCCGGATCCGGCGTGCTGAAGGCGACCACGCCACCCAGCGCATCACTGCCATAGAGGGCACTCGCACCGCCCTTCAACACCTCGACCAAGTCGAACAACGCCGGGTCGAAGTAGTCGCGGCCGATGCCACCGGCTCCGTCGCCGCTGCCCATGTCGAAGGACGTGGAGACATACTGCGGCGGCTGCCGGATGCCATCGAGCTCGATGGCGATACGGTTTCCTTCCGCGCCGCGGATATTGATGCTGCCGTAGCCGGACTGGCCGTAGCCGAAGGCCCCGTCGCCGCTCGAAAAGTCGAATGGCAACGAAACGGTCGGATCGTACTTCGCGAAGCCGGAGAGATCCTGGCTGCCGGTGCGCAGCAGGTCTTCGGAATCCGCACGAAGCGTGGTTCCGGCGGCATCAATCCAACGCTGCTCGGTACGGGTGCCGACGACCACCAACTCGCCGAGGTCATGGACCACCGACCCGTCGTCCCCGGCGGCGGATACCTCCTCAGGATCCGCCGCCGGGGCCGATTGCAGCGCCATACCGATGGCGAACGTCACCTGGAAAACAATGGAACGGGGCACGATCACGGAATCCGTGCGCTATTGCGCGACGACGAAAGGCTTCAAGGTCTCGCGGATCTTCTCCACGGCCGGGGTCTTGCCGTCTTCGGCATCATCGACGAGTTCTGAGACCAGGTCCTGAAGCCGTCCTTCGTCCGCCTTGGTCAGCACCTTGATGCTGCCTTGATCCGGATAGAGTTCGTCCCACACGCTGCGGACGTCCTTCCAGAATGGCGCGGTCTTTTGCCAGTAGTCGTTGGCCTTCGCGAAGTCGTGGTCCTTGACCCGCAGATAGGGATTGAATCCGATCTCGCGGCACAGCGGATACTCCTTTCCCTCCCGCTTCACCCACTTGGTGTTGTCCTGCTCGTGGAACCAACCCTGCGAGGTGATGGTGTGGCGGTTGGTGACGACGAGCAGATCGTAATCCTCGCGCTTTTCCTCACGCCGTGGCTTGGGACGATTGGCGGCAGCGGTCCACTCGCTGGTCTCTCCGCCATGCATCCACGCGGCGATTCCCTCGTAGCGCGGCGAGTCATCCACCTGGGTGACGCGCTGGCTCCACTTGCCCTTCGCCTCCTCGGCGCTGATCTTCTTCGAGGTCCACACGCGCCCGCCTTGGAACTCGAGGATCTCGGTATCCTCGTAGGTCCAGATTTGAGCCCAGTGCTTCACGACCATCGGGCCGGCCTGGAGGATGTGCTGGAGCACGATGCGCTTGCCGCTATCCTCGACGACCTTGACGGTCTCGAAGGCGTTTTCCTCGTAGGGCTTCTCGACGGCTTCGTAGCCTTCGTGCATCGAGAAGGTTTCCTGGAAATGGAAGCCGACCTTGAAGTCGCCGGCCATCGAGAGGATGGCCTTGCGATCTTTTTCAAACGTCGCGTCGTCGGCGAAGGCGGAACTGCCGATCAGCAGCACCGCAAGCAGGGATGACAATGGTTTCATGAATGATTTGTTAGACAGTCGTCCGGCGGCGGCGCGCGAGGAGCGGCAGGGCGGCGAAGGACAGCAGCACTGCCGAGGGCTCCGGCACGACCTGGAGGAACGAGTTCGCAACTTCGATCTGCGACGCGGTGACCGAGGTGTGGACCGGGATGGGTGCGGTCAGGGTGATCGAGGCGATCGTCTCGTCGATGGACGAGAGGTTCCACTGCCAGGCGAACGCCGTGTAGAGGATGGGCTCCGGGCCGAAGTTGTCGCGGAACTCGGAGTCCCCGCTTCGAAACGCCACCGGCGCCAGCACCTCGCTGCCCGACTCCGTGACCACCGTCAGGAATGGCCCGCCATCGTAGGGCCACGCCAAGTCGGGATTCGGCGAACACTCGATCTGCCACACCACGCTGGCGATATCGAACGAGGCCGTCTGGGTGGCGGTGACCGCATAATCGGAGGTAAAGCTATAGAAGCCAAAGGTGCCTTGGAACGCCGTTGGCGAAATCGTGATGGTCCCGGTTCCGGCAATGGGCGTGCGGGACGGGTTGCCTTCGAAGGTGAAGTCATGCCAGGCCGTCGTCGTCTCAAGCGAACCGCCCAAGTCGAAGTCCGACAGCAGCACTGCCGCTTGCGAAGAAGCACCCGCAAGCAACGCCGCGAGGCAAGGAAGCGCCATCAGCGGACGGCGGCGATGAGTGGAACGGGTGGTCGGCATGGCGTGCGGAAGAACGCCCCGACCTTCGTTCCCCCACCCCCTCCGCGCTCACGGCCGTTTGCCAATTCGTGGCGCAGCATTGCCATCACCGCCCTTCGAAGACAACCAGCCACCAACTTGAGATAATTCAACGCCAATCCCATTCTTATTCTTGAGACTCAATTGCAATTAATCTCTCCTAACGGGCGACAGCTTGCTGATGGCCGCCACATTTCACCCCATTCTCCTCCACGATGCTCCCGGCGTGGCGGTAAAGGGCGTGGATTCGGAGGTCGTCCAAGCCGCCGATTGGAGCAACCTCTTGACCCCCGGAATGGGCCATTTGGTCCTGAACCTCAATGGCCACGGCGTGGTGCTGGGCCTTCACACCCGCCTAGGAATTGTCCCCGGCACGGTGTCTCTTCTGAAAACCGCCGCGGGCGAAATGATCCACGCGAGTCGCCTGGCGGGCGACGGCAGGCACCGGTTCGTGGTCCTCTCCGCGAGCACCGCGTGGCTGACCGCGAATTTCGGCGAGTCGAGCATGGCCATGCATCCCGTCCTCCGGGAGGCCCCGTTGCCTAGCCCCCCGAATACCGGCCATCTCCGGTCCATGACCCTAGCCGAGCGCGATCTCTGTGAATCGCTGCTCCAGCCGCCGGTCCCGCGCGCCCTGCGGCCCGCGTGGTTCCGCGGAAAGCTCCTGGAGTGTTTCAGTCTCTTCGGTGGCGCACCGAGGGAGAGCAACTCCGGCGGTGACCCCCTGCGCCAGCGCATCGACGCCGCGACGCAATGGCTGCGCGACCATTTCCGGGAGGATCTCGACCTCCTCGCCGTCGCCAAGCACGTGGGTTGTGCCCCCCACTACCTGAGCCGGCTTTTCAAGCAACACAGTGGGAAAACCCTCAGCCAGAAGCTCCGCGAGATCCGTATCGACCGCGCGGCGGCATTGCTGCGCGACGGGGGCAACAACGTCACCGAGGCGGCCTTCGAAGTCGGCTACAATAGCCTTAGCCACTTCACCAAGGCCTTCGTCGCCGAAAAGGGCATGCGCCCGTCCGACTGGCGCGCAGGCTGAGCCCCCCCCCGCCCGGAGCTTTTGCGTCTTGCGGGCAAGAACGATCCGCCTTACGCAGGGAATGGTATTTCCCACGACTGCCATGAATACGAAGACCGCTCATCGCGCCTGCGAAGCCTGTGCTTTTTGGAATCCGATGGAGGACTCGCACGGCGAATGCCGCCGTCACGCGCCTCAGACCGTCGCCTTCGAGGTGGACGATGAGGTGAAGTTCGAGTCGATGTTCCCTGTGACCGCCGGGGACGACTGGTGCGGGGACTTCGAAAAAGCCGATTGATCCCAGTCAAAGCACTCGAAAGGACTTCTAACCGTTGGCATTTTCTATTGCGACAACGTCTCAATTGGGCTTTTGTCCGCCGCGTGACGCTTTCGCCTCAGGAAATTGATGCCCTGCTGTTGCCCTTGGCCCCCTCCTTGGCGAGGGAAGCCGATACCATCCTCGATCTCCGGGAGCTGTTGATGAGCAAGGGTCATCCCGGCAAGTGCGTGCGTTGCTTCTTCCGGCTTTTCAACGCTGCCGGCGTCGAGTCGATGCCTAAGTTGACCCCCCTCCGCGACTTCATGGAGCGGTATCTCGAGATCGCCGTCCGGGCCGATGGCTCGGAATTGGAAACCATCCCGGTGAGACTTCGCCAAGGCGAGGATCTGGAAGATTTCTGCCTGCGCTCGATGAAGCAGGTGCGCTTGGACCGCACCTACCAGGCCCAGCGCGTGAATCTCGCTTTCCGCTACAAGGCGGCGGCTTGAGAAATCTTCGTAGCGGAAATGCTGCGCCGTACAGACTTCTAGCGGCCGGCTTAAATTCCCCGGCATGCGTCGATGGGCGACTTCCGCGGCAATTCGGCAATCACCCGTCTTGCCCTCCCCCGGGTCGTGATTAGCATCCCACGCCTCCGCAGGTCCCAGCCGCCCATGAACCGCATTTTTGTCGAGAAGCAGCCCGCCTTTAACTCCGAGGCCCGCCACCTCCTGCACGATCTCCGCGAATCCCTCGGCCTGCCCGCCCTCGAAGGCGTCCGCATCGTCCAACGCTACGACATCGACGGGCTCACCGACGCGCAGTTTGAGCAAGCAGTCCGCCTGATTCTTTCGGAACCACAGGTCGACGTGATCACCGAGACACTTGCGATCTCGGCCAATGAAACCGCCTTCGCCGTCGAGTATCTTCCCGGCCAGTTCGACCAGCGCGCCGACTCGGCCGCGCAATGCGTCCAGATTCTCACGGGCCAGGAGCGCCCGCTTGTCGCCTCCGCCAAGGTGGTGGTGCTGAAGGGCAGCGTGTCCGCCGACGACATCGCCCGCATCAAGGGCTACGTCATCAACGCCGTGGATTCCCACGAAGCCCGCATGGACTTTCCGGAAAGCCTTCAGCCAAACATCCATCCCCCGGCCGATGTCGCAATCCTCACCGGCTTCACCACCAAGCCCGCCGTCGACCTAGCCGCGCTGCGAAAGGAACTCGGCCTCGCGATGTCCGATGCCGACCTCGCCTTCTGCCAGACCTATTTCCGCGATGAGGAAAAGCGCGACCCGAGCATCACCGAGATCCGGATGCTCGACACCTATTGGTCCGACCACTGCCGCCACACGACCTTCCTGACGAAGATCGACGAGGCCACCTTTGCTCCCGGTGCCGAGCCGGTGGAGCGCGCGTGGCAAAGCTATCTCGCCACTCGCAAGCAACTCGGCCGCGAGGACAAGCCGGTCACGCTGATGGACATCGCGCTCATCGGCATGCGCGAACTCAAGGCGAGCGGCGAACTCGATAACCTCGAGGTCTCCGACGAGGTCAATGCCGCTTCGATCGTGGTGCCGGTCGAGATTTCCAAACTCTCAACCCTCGACTCTCAACTCTCAACTTCGGTCGAAGAGTGGCTCGTGATGTTCAAGAACGAGACCCACAACCACCCGACCGAGATCGAGCCCTTCGGCGGTGCGGCGACCTGCCTCGGCGGTTGCATTCGCGATCCGCTCTCCGGCCGCTCGTATGTCTATCAGGCGATGCGCGTCACCGGTGCAGGCAATCCCCTCACCCCCTTCGCCGAGACCCTGCCGGGCAAGCTTCCGCAGAAGAAGATCTGCCAGATCGCGGCACACGGCTACTCGTCCTACGGCAATCAGATCGGCCTCGCCACCGGCCAGGTCGCGGAGGTCTATCACCCCGGCTACGTCGCCAAGCGCATGGAGATCGGCGCCGTGGTCTCCGCCGCGCCGCGTTCGCAGGTCTTCCGCGGCACGCCGGCTGCCGGCGATGTGATCCTGCTCATCGGCGGCCGCACCGGACGCGACGGCGTCGGCGGTGCCACCGGTTCCTCCAAAGAGCACACCGACACCGCGCTGGAAAACTCCGCCGAGGTCCAGAAGGGCGACGCGCCCACCGAGCGGAAGATCCAGCGCCTGTTCCGCAATCCGGAACTCACCAGGAAGATCAAAATCTGCAACGACTTCGGCGCTGGCGGCGTGTCCGTGGCCATCGGTGAGATTGCTCCCTCGCTCGACATCGATCTCGATGCCGTGCCGAAGAAGTATGACGGCCTCGATGGCACCGAGCTGGCGATTTCCGAGTCGCAGGAGCGCATGGCCGTCTGCATCGATCCCGCCGATGCCGCCTACTTCATCGCCGAGTCCGACAAGGAGAACCTCGAGTGCGTGAAGGTCGCCGTCGTCGGCGATCACGGCCGTCTGCGCATGAACTGGCGCGGCAAAACCATCGTCGATCTCAGCCGCGCCTTCCTCGACACCAATGGCGTCCAACAAACCGCCAAGGTCCACGTAAGCGCGCCCGAGGGCATCTTCCAGTCCGCGTTCAATCTGCCTCAGTCGGCGACCAAGCTGCTCTCTGACCTCCACCACTGCTCGCAAAAAGGCCTCGGCGAACGCTTCGATGGTTCCGTCGGCGCGGGCACCGTGCTCTGGCCCTTCGGCGGCAAGCACCAGCTCACCCAGCCCGATGCGATGGTGGCGAAGCTCCCGCTGTTAGAAGGCGACACCGACGTCTGCACTTACATGAGCTGGGGCTTCAATCCCTACCTCTCCGCATGGTCGCCCTTCCATGGCGCCGTGTATGCCGTCACCGAGTCGGTCTGCAAGGCCGTCGCCGCCGGCGCGCGCCTCTCGGATGTTAGACTCACCTTGCAGGAATACTTCCCGAAGCTCGGCGGCGATCCGTCACGCTGGGGCCTGCCTTTCGCGGCGCTGTTAGGAGCCTTCCACGCCCAACACGGCCTGCGCCTCGCAGCCATCGGCGGCAAGGATTCGATGTCCGGTTCCTTCAATGACCTCGACGTGCCGCCGACGCTCGTCTCCTTCGCCCTCGCTCCCGGCCAAGCCAGCCTCGCGCTGTCGCCCGAGTTCAAGAAGCCCGGCAGCACCCTCTCGCTGGTCAAGGTCAGTCGCGATGACGACCAGCTTCCCGATTTCGAGAATCTCTGCGAAGTCGCCGCCGCGCTCCACGAGCTGAATGCCACCGGCAAGATCCTCTCGATGAAGGCCCTCGGCTCCGGCGGCCTGATGCATGGCATCGCCACCAGCGCCTTCGGCAACCGCATCGGCGCGAATATCACCGCCGATCTCCAGCCTTACGCCGAGCGCTACTTCTGCTTCCTCGTCGAGCACGATGGCGAGCTCCCCGCGTCGCTCTTCGCCCGCGTCCTCGGTGAAACGGTCGCCGAACCCGAACTCACCTTCCCCGGCGAAAGCCACAAGCTCGATGAGCTGCAGGCCGCCTGGCTCGGCACGCTCGAGCCGGTTTATCCGACCAAGGAAGACGCCACCGTCGCCAACACCCCACACCTCTCGCTCGCCGCATCGTTCACCGGCAGCAAGCAGACCTCATCGGCCAAGCATCCGAAGCCGAAGGTGTTGATTCCCGCCTTCCCCGGCACCAATAGCGAATACGACTCGGCAAAAGCCTTTCGCGAAGCCGGCGCCGAGCCTGAGATCCTCGTCTTCCGGAATCTAACATCCCGCCACATCGAGGAATCGCTCGCAGCCTTCGCGCAGCAGATCCGCGAGTCGCAGATCCTCATGTTCCCCGGCGGCTTCAGCGCCGGCGACGAGCCCGATGGCTCCGCCAAGTTCATCGCCACCATCATCCGCAACCCGCGCGTGGCCGATGCGATCATGGACCTGATCAAGAACCGCGACGGCCTCGTGCTCGGCGTCTGCAATGGCTTCCAAGCGCTGATCAAGACCGGCCTCGTCCCCTACGGCGAGATCCGCGACCCGCACGCCGATGCCCCTACGCTCACCTTCAACGACATCGGCCGCCACGTCTCCTGCTACGTCACCACCCGCATCGCCAGCACGCTGTCGCCGTGGATGGCCGGCATGGAAGTCGGCGACCTGCACAGCGTCCCCGTGTCTCACGGCGAAGGCAAATTCCTTGCCAGCCCCGCGGTCATCGCCGAGCTCGCGGCCAAGGGCCAGATCGCCACGCAGTACGTCGATACCGAAGGCACCTACTCGATGGAGATCGACATCAATCCGAACGGCTCGCTGTTCGCCATCGAAGGCATCACCAGCCCCTGCGGCCGGGTCTTCGGCAAGATGGCCCACACCGAACGCAGCGGCACCCGCGTGGCCAAAAACATCCCCGGCGATAAGAAGCAGCCGATCTTCGCGGCAGGCGTGAAGTGGTTCGCGTAAAAGTGGTCCGCACACTCCGTGTGCGGGAAGAATTCGCGGGTGAGCCGACGGCAGACCTGGTCGCTAGTCCGCACACGAGTGTGCGGGCCACGTGGAGTCACTGGATCCCCAACAGCTCCACCTCGAATACCAGCGTGCTGTTCGGCGGGATTGCCGGGGTCGGGCTTTGTGGGCCGTAGGCGAGGTTGGCCGGGACCTCGAACTTGAACTTGTCGCCCACCACCATGAGCTGCACGCCCTCGGTCCAGCCGGGGATCACCCGGTTGAGCGGGAAGCTCGCGGGTTCAGCCCGGTCGACGGAACTATCGAAGACGGTACCATTGAGCAGCGTGCCGTGGTAGTGGACGGTGACCGTGTCGGAGGCCTTTGGGTTCACGTTGCCGGTGCCTTTCTTGAGCACCGTGTACTTCAGTCCGCTGGAGGTCGTCTTCTGCTCCGGCTTTGCCTTCTCCTCGCGCGGCCCGGTCTTCCCGGGTTTGCTTTCTTCAGCACCTGACCCTTCATGCGAGCTGCCTGCCGTGGAACTGCCGGAAGTGGAATCCGAGGTCGAGGTGTTGCTGGAGGTATCGGACTTGGAATCGCAAGCGGCGACGAAAAGAGCGGCGGCACCGGCGAGGGCAAAGGAAATGGTCTTCATGGTGGATCGATTGAAACGTAGCACAACATCCGGCGCGATGGGCGCCGGGGTCAAGCAGGTGATCAGAGTTCGTTGTATTTGAGATTGTTCCCCCTGGACTTGTCCTCCGGGTAGCGTTGCTCGTTGCGGGCGATCTTCGTCTCCATCACCTCACCGAGATTCATGCCGAGGAGATCCGCCATTTCAAACAACAGGATCCCCACGTCCGCGATCTCCGAGGCGATTTCGTCACGCCGCTCGTCCGCCCGTTTTTCCACCTGGTCCGGCTGCTGCCAGACGAAGTGTTGCAGCAACTCGCCCGCCTCGGCGGCGATGGCCACGGCCATGTCCTTGGGGTTGTGGAACTGCTGCCACTCGCGCGCGGCCACGAAGGACCGGATGCGGACGGTGAGTTCGGCGATGGAGTCGGACATGCGCGCATCCAATACCCGCAACCATCCAAACGAAACCGCAATTTCCATTCCCCCCCAAGTTGCACCGCATGAACACCGGGTGAATATTGATCCATGACAAGCACCCCTCATGCGTGGAATGACCCGCTGAAGTGCCATGTGGGCGATTGGATTCCTTCGTCCGCTTCGGTGGTTCGGAATTGGGACAGGAAAAAGGGCATCTACTGGTATCTGGTGGGCGGCTTCATCCGCCGCAGGATGACAGGCGCGGGACCGGTGAATCCGGCCATCCCGTGGGGCTTCGAATTCCGCCTGCTTCCCACGCTGGGCAAGTGGGCGTGGGTCCGCTGCTGCTGAAGCCGGGGAATGCACCAGCAGAGTTCGTACAGCGTCTCACTGACACAGGTGGTGCTGTAAGGGCCGAGCCCACCAAGAATAAGGAGCCGGGACGAATGGCACTTACTTAAGGCCGATTTCGTTGAAAATTAGAGACGGAAAGCCGGTCCTGGCAGGGTTTGAAAGTGTG